>NZ_JAZHLK010000009.1:0-101204 GCF_036549515.1 Aurantimonas sp. E1-2-R+4
TCTAACGACAGATGGCCGGCATACCGACCCACAATGGAGCACTTCGAAACACCCAAAAATCTTTCATTTTCAAGCGATGTTACCCCGTGGGTACGCGAAGTGCAATATGCGGAATATAAACCGGTAAAAACGACGCCTGGCCGGTCCGCAGTAGGGCGGCCGAGGGTGGCAGCCGGCGCAGGGACAGACAGGACGCGAGAATTCGTGGCGGCCAAGGAGCGCATCGACCTCCTCGTCCTGATGACCCGCACATTGGAAAAGCTTCTGGAACTGCGACGGCTCGAAATGCTCGCCGCCCAAGGCGGTGACGAGGACGAGGCCGAGACGGCGCGGCTTCGCGAGGAGTTGTTGAACCGGCTGCGCAGCCTCGATGCGCGGCGGCGGGCTGGACCGGCGCTGTTCGACACCGCTACGGGCGCGTTCGCCGGCGACGCCGCGACGCCGCCGAGCGACGGGGCGGCCCCAACGCCGGAGAAGCGGGGCACCGATGAACCGGCCGGCGTGCCGGCAGGGGCCTGATGACGGACGCTGCGGAGCGGGAAGGGAAGATAGAGGGCGGACAAAAGGACGCCCGACCTTTGTCGGACACCGAATTCTGGGACCAGACCGGCGATACCCTTGAGCAAACTTCGGCATCCGCGCTTCGGGCGGCGATGCCGATGTGGCCGTCCTATGCAAGGCCAGCTCAATTGCCGCCGCCCGGCGCGTGGCGGCAATGGCTGCTGATCGGCGGCCGGGGATCCGGCAAGACCCGAGCTGGTGCGGAATGGGTGCGGGCGATGGCGGCGGGCGATGGGCTATTCGCCACCCGGCCGCATGGCCGGATCGCACTGATCGCCGAAACGCTCGGTGATGCGCGCGAGGTGATGGTCGACGGCGAAAGCGGGCTAATGGCCGTCTCGACAGGACCGCGGCCGGTTTTCGAGGTGAGCCGCCGCCGGGTGGTGTTTGCGAACGGTGCGATCGCCCAGATCTTTTCGTCGGAGGATCCGGACGCGCTGCGTGGCTACCAATTCGATGCGGCCTGGGGCGATGAATTCGCCAAATGGGTCCATGGCGAGGCCTGTTTCGACAATTTGCAGTTCGGATTGCGACTTGGCGAGCAACCCCGGGCGCTGTTCACGACGACGCCGCGGCCGATCCCGCTCTTGAAGCGGCTGATCGCCGATCCGGCGACGGTGACGAGCCACATGCGAACGGCGGAGAACGCCCGCAATCTCGCGCCTGGCTTTTTGGCCGCGATGGATGCCCGTTATGGCGGCTCCCGGCTCGGGCGACAGGAACTGGAAGGTCTGATGATCGAAGCGCGGGAGGACGCGCTGTTCGATCTACAAGCGATCGAGCGCGCGCGTGTGAGGGCCGCGCCGGATTTGCGACGCATCGTGGTGGCGATCGATCCGCCGGCGACGGCGACGGCGCGCTCCGATGCCTGCGGCATCGTGGCGGCCGGGTGTGCCGCCGACGGCATCGTCTACGTCCTTGCGGATGCCTCGCGCCAAGGGGCCAAACCGCATGAGTGGGCAGGGACGGCGGTGGCGCTTTACGAGCGGCTGGCGGCCGACCGCATCATCGCGGAAGTCAACCAGGGCGGGGATATGGTCGAGGCGGTGATCCGGACCTGCGCACCGCAAGTGCCGTTCCGTGCCGTGCGGGCAAGCCGCGGCAAATGGGTGCGGGCGGAGCCAGTGGCGGCGCTTTACGAACAGGGCCGCGTGCGCCATGCGGGACGGTTTCCCGAGCTCGAGGATGAAATGGCCGATTTCGGTCCCGATGGGCTGACGGGCGGCCGGTCACCCGACCGGCTCGACGCACTGGTTTGGGCCGTGACGGCTTTGATGGGACCGGCGCGGGAACCACGGGTTCGTGGCTTTTAAGCCGGGCGGCGCCGAAGACGATAACCTGGAGACATCGATGGGACTGATGACGACGATCGCCGGTTGGCTCGGCGGCGCTGAGACGCGCGCGCCCGTCGGTGCGAATGCCGCGGGACGCGAAAGCAAGGCTGCGGGCTATGCCGGCGGCACGCTGGTGTTCTCGGGCACGGCCGATCCCGGCGCCTGGAGCGAACGATCCTACGAGGCGCTGGCGCGGCTCGGTTTCATGCAAAACCCGATCGTCTACCGTTCGGTGCGACTGATCGCGGAGACCGCGGCGGCCATTCCCTTTGTTCTTTACGACGGTGCGAATGAGGTCGTCCGGCATCCGATCCTCGATCTGCTGCGCAGGCCGAACACCGCGACGGATGGGCCGAGCCTCATCGAGACGTTGTGCGGCCATCTGCTCCTGTCGGGCAACGCCTATCTCGAGGTGGCAAACTTCGAAAGTGAGATCAAAGCGCTGTATTCGCTGCGTCCGGATAGGGTCCGGATCATCGAAGGGCGCGACGGATGGCCGGATGGCTACGAGTACAGGGCCGGCCATTCGGTCCGCCGCATCGCCGCCGAAGGCAGCGACGGCCGGCCAAGCGCGCTCCTGCATGTGCGCCTGTTCCATCCGCTGGCGGAGATGGCCGGCTATTCGCCGCTAGCCGCCGCGCAAACGGCGCTCGACCTGCACAACGCCGCCTCGCGCTGGAACAAGGCGCTGCTGGATAATTCCGCCCGTCCGTCCGGGGCACTGGTCTACCAGCCCACCGACGGCGGCAATCTCGCGCCGGAGCAATTCGACCGCCTCAAGGCTGAGCTCGAAAGCGGCTATGCCGGATCGGCGCGCGCTGGTCGGCCGATGCTGCTCGAAGGCGGGCTGGACTGGAAGGCGATGGCGCTGTCGCCGAAGGACATGGACTTCATCGAGGCCCGCAACGGCGCGGCGCGCGACATCGCGCTGGCCTTCGGCGTGCCGCCGATGCTGCTCGGCATACCGGGCGACCTGACCTACGCGAACTACGCCGAGGCGAACCGCGCCTTTTTCCGGCTGACCGTGCTGCCCTTGATAACCCGGTTGAGCGGAGCGATCGGCGACTGGCTCGGCGGCCATTTCGCGGCGCCCGAGCTTAGGCTCGGCGTCGATCTCGACCAGGTGGACGGCCTAAGCGCCGAACGAGAGGCGCTCTGGGCGCGGGTCGGCGCGGCGGACTTCCTGACGCGTTCGGAAAAGCGCGTGGCCGTTGGGTACGGGGCAGAGGAGTAACGCCGAAATCGAGGCCAAAAAAGAGCGGCAACCGATCAGTTCCGCTCCAAAGGCCTGTTTCGCCAACAAGATTTCAGGACGACAGAACGATGCAAACGACCCATGCGATTGTTAACGTGAAGCCTCGTGGCGGCGCTGCCGGCGCCAGGTGGCCACGATGAGCGCCGAGCCGCTGTCGGCCCTGGCGCTGTGGGTCGCCAAGATCGCAGGCGCCGTCGCGGGGTCGGCCATTTCGGTCGCCTATCTATTGCCGCACGGACGGCGCGAGGCGGCGTCGCGATTTCTCATAGGGATTGTCACCGGCGTCGTCTTCGGCCCGCCAGCCGGGCTGATGCTGGCCGAGCATCTGGGTCTCGACGAGACCCTGAGCTCGACGGAGCTGGTGCTGATGGGGTCGGCCTCGGCCAGCCTTTGCGCCTGGTGGGCGCTCGGCATTCTCGCGCGCTTCGCGGAACGGCTGTTCAGCGTCCGGGACAAGGCGCCATGGAGGGACCGATGACCTACGAACAGGCGTCGACCGAACTCGTCGGACCCGACGCTTCCGGTCGTCTGCGGGGCTACGCCGCGATCTTCGGGGACGCGGATCTTGCGGGCGACGTCATCGAGCCCGGCGCGTTTACCGGATCCGTCGTGACGCGGGGCGTGTCGGGCATTCGCATGCTCTGGCAGCACGATCCCGGCCGCCCCGTCGGAACCTGGGCACTGATCCGGGAAGACCGGACGGGGCTCTATGTCGAAGGCCGGCTCGCGCTTCGCACGCAAGCCGGTCACGAGGCGGCCGAACTGATCGCCGCCGGGGCGCTGGACGGGCTGTCGATCGGCTTCAAGACCAAGCTCGCGCGGCGGGCGGTCGGACCGATCCGCCGACGCCTCGTCACCATCGACCTGTGGGAGATCTCTCTGGTGACCTTTCCGATGCAGGAACGCGCACGGCTCATGGCCGGGTCGATCTGGCCCGGCCGGAAACGGCGGGCTGTGGCCGCCTGAGCGCCGATCGCGACGCGACAGTCCGCTGACCATCCATCCCAAGCAGAACGGAGAACCGCATGAGCGACATTTCCAACGCAGCGCCGGAGACGAAGGCGCACGGCCCCGAGGCGGGTTCGGCTTTCCATGACTTCATGGAGGCCTTCGAGAGCTTCCGGGAAGCCAATGACGAACGCCTCGGCGATATCGAGAAGCGCATGAGCGCCGACGTCATCACCGAGGAAAAGGTCGACCGCATCAACAAGGCGCTCGAAGAGCAGGAGCGGCGCTTCGAGCGGTTGGTGCTGAAGGAGACCCGCCCGGCGCTCGGCGGTTTGGAGCGCCGGCAGAACGCCGGTCCGAGCGAGCATAAGCAGGCCTTCGAGCGCTATGTCCGCGCCGGTGACGAACAGGGCATGCGCCGGATCGAGGAAAAGGCGATGTCGAGCCTGAGCGGAGCCGACGGCGGCTTCCTGGTGCCCGACGAGACGGAAACCGAGATCGGCCGGCGCCTCGCGGCGATCTCGCCGATCCGCTCCATCGCCACGGTGCGCACGGTCTCCGCCGCGGTCCTGAAGAAGCCCTTCGCGATCTCCGGGGCGCAGACCGGCTGGGTGGGCGAAGCCGACGCCCGGCCGCAGACGACGGCGCCGCAGCTCGCCGAACTCACCTTTCCGACCATGGAACTCTACGCCATGCCGGCGGCGACGAACGCGCTGCTCGATGACGCGGCGGTCGATATCGACCGGTGGATCGGCGAGGAGGTCGAACAGGCCTTCGCGGCCCAGGAGGGCACCGCTTTCGTCAATGGCGACGGCATAGCCAAGCCGAAGGGCTTCATGACCTATCCAACGGTAGCAGAAAGCGCCTGGGCGTGGGGTTCGATCGGCACCGTCGCCACCGGCGCTGCCGGCGGTTTCGCGGCCAGCGGCGCGGCGGACGCAGTGCTCGATCTCGTCTATGCGCTGAAGGCCGGCTATCGGCAGAACGCCAGCTTCGTCATGAACCGGCGCACGCAGGCGGCCGTGCGCAAGTTGAAGGACGCTGACGGCACCTATCTGTGGCAACCGCCGACCGGCGCCGGCGCACGGGCAACGTTGATGGGCTTTCCGATGGTCGAGGCGGAAGACATGCCCGACATCGCGATGGGCGCGAAGGCGATCGCTTTCGGTGATTTCGGCCGGTTCTACCTCGTCGTGGACCGGCAGGGTGTGCGGGTGCTGCGCGATCCTTACTCGGCCAAGCCCTACGTCCTCTTCTATACGACCAAGCGCGTCGGCGGCGGCGTCCAGGACTTCGACGCCGCCAAGTTCCTCGACTTCTCGCTCTGAGCTTCCCCTGACAGCACCGGCCGGGCAGGACTCTTGCCCGGCCGTTTCCTTTTCCGGAGACGATGATGACGATGATCGACCTTGGCGGTGGCGTCGAGCCGATGACGGCCGCCGATATCAAGATCTGGGCCAGAATCGACCGTGTGGACGAGGACGGGCTGATCGCGAATCTGATCCGCGCCGCCCGCGAAACCATCGAGGCGACCACCGGCCTCGTTCTGGCGCGGCGGACGTTTCGGCTGGCGCTCGACCCGGTTCCGAGCGATGGATGGGTCGAAGTCCGGCTGAGCCCGATCGTCGGCGTGACGTCGATCACCGCCTATGGAGCGGACGGCACGCCGACCGTCTTCGGCGCCTCCGAGGCGGTCGTCGAGCGCGTTCTCGGGATCGAGGCGATCCGGCTGTCGCTAGCAGTGAGGATGGCGGCGGCGAACGGCGTGGAGGTCGAGTTCGAGGCGGGGTTCGCGGTCGGCATGGTTCCGGAGAACCTGCTTCTGGCGCTGCGAACCATCGTGGCGGCGTCGTATGAGTTGCGGGCCGCTGTCGATCCTTCCCAACAGCCGGCCGTCCTTCCTCCGCTGGCCCGCTCGCTGCTCGCCCCCTATCGCAGGGTCCGAATCTGATGGCGCCGCTGTTTCTCGACCCGGCGCTGCTGCGCAAACGCGCAGTTCTGGAAACCGCCGATCTTACGCCGGATGGCGCCGGCGGCGCGTCGACCACATGGCGGGAGCTTCGCGAGCTCTCGGTGCATGTCGAGCCGGTCTCGGTGGTCGCTCGCGAGCGCTTCGATCAGCATGAGGTGGTGGTGACCCATCGGGTGATCTGCCGCTGGACGACCGACGTCGAGCGCGGTCGCGCGTTTCGCCTGGGCACGCGCCGCCTCGCTATCCTTTCGGTGCATGATCCGGACGAGACCGGGCGGTTTCTGGTGTGCCGCTGCGCGGAGGAACGCTGATGCGTATCGAAGCGCGGCTCAAGCGCCTTCGTCTCGGCGCGGCCGCCCATCGCGTGATTGGCGCGGCGCTGGGCAAGGTGCGGCGTACGGGTGGAGAAGCGAGGATTCAATCTCTGCCTTCAACATCGCGAATCCTTAACATTCCCGAGGCATGGTCGATGCTACACGCCGAAGTGTCCGGCAGAACGCTACAAGGCGGGAACGGCGACGCAGAAGCCCCGTTAACGACTCACGACGAGGTTACGAAAATTTAAACCAAACGGTCACGAGCGCCCCTGACAGGAAGGTGCTACACTCCATATATCAACCTGTCAGAAAACGTGAGCGAGGATTTCTGGCCATGGCACATCCCAGCGCTGAATTACAGACGACGATCTTCCAGACACTGACCTCAGACCAGGCCCTGACGACCCTGCTCGGCGGGCCGAAAGTGTTCGACCGCCGTCCGGAACGAGCGAGTTTTCCCTATCTGACGTTCGGCCGAACGGCGGTCGTCGATTGGTCCACAGGGACCGAGGATGGGGCGGAGCATATCCTGACCCTGCACGTCTGGGCGAAGGGCGGCGGCAAGCGCGAGACTTATGAAATCATGGACAAGGTTGCCAGCAAGCTGAACGACGCGACCCTGCCGCTGGAAGGGCACCATCTGGTCAACCTCCAGCTCCAGTTCGCCGAGGCGCGGCAGGAGCCGGACGCGCCGACTTACCACGGCATCCTGCGGTTCCGGGCTGTGACCGAACCGCTGGCCTGATCGCGGGGGCCTATCCGAGATAGCGGCGAGCGCCGCGTCGACATCGATGAAATCAAATCATGGGCGGTCCTTCGGGGCCGCCTTTTTTGTTGGCCGGCTCGCCGGCCGCGCGGGAAAGGACAACGCGACATGGCCGCCCAGAAAGGCAAGGACCTGCTTCTCAAGGTCGACGACAATGGCGACGGCAGCTTCACGACGGTAGCGGGGCTTCGAACGCGGCGGATCGCGTTCAACGCCGAAAGCGTCGACATCACCGACACCGAAAGCGCCGGGCGATGGCGCGAGCTGCTCGGCGGAGCCGGGGTGCAGCGCGCAGCGCTGTCCGGGGCGGGCATCTTCAAGGATGCCGCCTCGGACGCCGCGCTCAGGCAGATCTTCTTCGACGGCCGCGTCGCGCCGTTTCAGGCGGTCATTCCGGATTTCGGCACGATCACCGGGCCGTTCCAGGTGACGGCGCTCGAATATGCCGGCGAGCACAATGGCGAGGTCACCTTCGAGGCAACGCTGGAATCGGCCGGCGCGCTGACCTTCGCGGTGCTGTGAGGATGGCGGTCAATCGGCGGCGCGGCGAAGTTTCCGCAATCATCGATGGGCGTGAGCGCACGCTCTGTCTGACCCTCGGCGCGCTCGCCGAACTCGAAGACGCCTTTGCCTCGGACAATCTGGCGGCGCTCGCCGAACGCTTCGGCGGCGGGCGGCTCTCGGCGCGCGACCTGATGCGCATTCTCGCCGCCGGATTGCGCGGGGCCGGGACGGATGCCAGCGAAGCCGACGTCGCCGCGATGCAAGTCGATGGCGGGGTCGCCGGGGCGGCGACCGTGGCGGCGGCGCTGCTTTCGGCCGCTTTCGGACAGCCGGAGGAGGCGAGCGAGGCACCCGCAAACCCTTGAGCGCCGTGCCGGTAGCGCAAGGGGCCTCCGGCACGGCTTTCCCTTGGCAGGAAGCGATGGAGGCAGGGCTCGGGCTGCTGCGGCTTTCGCCCCAATCCTTCTGGGCGATGACGCCGCGCGAGCTGGCCGCCGCGCTGGCGCCCCTGACCGCGACCGGCGGCGCGATACCGCCGCAACGGGCCGATCTGGCCGCGCTGATGCGGCGCTTCCCCGACTGGGGCACATCACAAGCACAGAGGTGAACGGATGGAACCGGACGAGACGTTGAACGTCGCGATCGTGGCGGACACAAGCGGCTTCGAGCGGGCGATGGGCGATCTGACTCAAAGGGCGAACGCCTTCGGCTCGGCGATCACCTCCGCGCTGAAGGGTGCCGTTGCCGGCGGCCGATCCTTCGACAGCGTGCTGCGCCAGCTCGGGCAGCGCATTTCCACCATCGCACTCGACGCGGCGCTGCGGCCGCTGACCAACATCGCGTCGAGCTTCATCGGCAAGGCGGTTGGCGGATTGACCGGTGCCCTGACGGCTTCAACCCCGACGGGCATTCTGCCCTTTGCCAAGGGCGGCGTCGTCGCGGCGCCAAGCTATTTTCCGACCGGTGGCAAGCTCGGCCTGATGGGCGAGGCGGGGGCGGAGGCGATCCTGCCGCTGAAGCGCGGCGCCGACGGGACCCTGGGCGTCGCAACACCGGCGGCGGGCGCAGGACCGTCGATCGTCTTCAATGTGACGACCCCGGACGCGACCAGCTTCAAGCGCTCGGAGGCGCAGATCCAGGCGATGCTTGCGCGCGCCGCGAGCCGTGGCCGGCGGGGGTTGTAGGAAATGGCCATCGAAGCCTTCAGCGAAGAACGGTTTCCGCTGCGCGTCTCATTCGGCACCAGCGGCGGGCCGGAGCGTCGGACCGAGATCGTGCGCCTGTCGACCGGCTACGAGCACCGCAACCAGCGTCATCGCCATTCGGCCCGACGCTACGATGCCGGCTCGGGGGTCAGGAGCCTCGCCGACCTTGCCGCGGTGCTCGACTTCTTCGAGGCGCGGCGCGGCAAGCTCACCGGGTTCCGCTTTCGCGATCCGCTCGACTGGCGCTCGTCGAATTACGGGCAGGCGGTCACGGCCTTCGACCAGATGATCGGTATTGGCGATGGCGCGACGGCGGACTTTCCGTTGCTGAAAATCTATGGTGACGGGGACGCGGCCTATAGCCGGCCGATCGAAAAACCCGCGCCAGGGACCGTCCGGATCGCCGTCGATGGCACCGAACTCGCCGCCGGCGCGGACTTCAGCGTCGATACCGCCAGCGGCGCGGTGACCCTGTCGGTGCCGCCGGCCGCCGGCCTATCGATCACCGCCGGCTTTGAATTCGACGTGCCGGTGCGCTTCGACATGGACCAGCTCGCCGTCAATGTCGCGGCCTTCGAGGCCGGCGACATCCCATCCATTCCGTTGATCGAGGTGCGGCCGTGAGGCAGATCCCTTCAGGGCTGGCGGGGCGTCTGGAGAGCCCGGCGACGACGCTGGCCCATTGCTGGCGCCTGACCCGGCGCGACGGCGTGGTTCTCGGCTTCACCGACCATGACGAGGCGCTGACCTTCGACGGAACCCGTTTCGAGGCGGCGACAGGTTTGACCGGCGGCGAGGCCGAAGAGGCGCTGGGGCTGGCCGCGCCGACGCGCGAGGTCGAGGGCGCGCTGTCCTCGACGGCGATCGGCGAGGCCGACATTCGCGCCGGCCGCTTCGACGCGGCGCGGGTCGAAACCTTCGTGGTCGACTGGCAAAATCCCGCCGACTTCGTGCTGATGGATGTCGCCGAACTTGGTGAGGTCAAGCATGGCGAGACCGGGTTTGCCGCAGAATTGCGCGGCGTCGCGGCCCAACTCGACCGGGTGCGCGGACGCCTCTATCGGCGCCGCTGCGATGCGGTCTTCGGCGATACCCGCTGCCGGTTTCCGGCGTCCGATCCGCCTTATTCCATCGAAGCCGCCGTCAATGGCGGGGAGGGCGGAACGATCCTGATCGACGGCGATCTGGGCGGTGCGCCGGGAGATTTCGATCACGGACGTTTGGCGTTTCTCGACGGCCCCGCAGTGGGGCTTGCCGCCGATATCGTTGCGGCGAGCGAAACCGGGCTCGGCACGGTTCGCCTTTCGCTCTCCGAGTCGATCGACGCGGGCTTCGTTGCCGGCGACCGGTTGCGGCTGAACCAGGGCTGCGACAAGCGCTTTTCCACTTGCCGCGACCGTTTCGCCAATTCCACGAATTTTCGTGGCTTCCCGCATATGCCGGGCAGCGACGCGGCGCTGGCGGTGGCCAAGGCGGACGGCATCCATGACGGCTCGCCGGTGGTGCCATGAGCGAGCTTGCGCCGTCTCGCGCGCTCGCCGCAGCCCGCGCGTTTCTTGGTACGCCCTATCGTCATCAGGGCAGCCGGCAGGGCGTCGGCTGCGACTGTCTCGGCCTGTTGCGCGGTGTCTGGCGCGCGCTCTATGGGCAAGAACCGGAAGATCCCGGTCCCTACGGCGTCGACTGGTCGATCCGGGGCGGCCCGGACCGGCTGCTGGAGGCAGCGCGGCGGCATCTCATCGCGGTCGATATCGCCGATGCCCGGCCGGGCGACGTCGTGCTGTTTCGATGGCGCGGCGGCGCACCGGCGGCGCATTGCGGCATTCTCGACGAAAGCGGCCGGCTGATCCACGCCTATGAGGGCGCAGCGGTGGTTTCCTCGCCGATGCCGCAGGCCTGGACCCGCCGGATCGCCGGCGCCTTTCGTTTTCCGGAGTAGGTCATGGCCACGATTCTTCTGCAGGCGGCCGGCGGCCTGGTTGGCGGCGTGCTCGGCGGTCCGCTCGGCGCCGTTCTCGGCCGCGCGGCCGGCGCGCTCGCCGGGGCATCGCTCGACGCCTCGCTGTTCGGCGGCACGCGCCGCAGCGAGGGGCCGAGGCTCGGCAACAGCCGCATCATGGAAGCGGACGAGGGCGCCGGTATCGCCAAGGTCTACGGCACGGCGCGGGTCGCAGGTCAGGTGATCTGGACGACGCGCTTCGAGGAGGTCGCGACCACCGAACGGCGCGGCGGCAAGGGCGGCGGCTCGCGCATCGAAACGACGACCTACAGCTATTACGGCAATGTCGCGGTCGGGCTTTGCGAAGGGCCGATCGCTGGCGTCAGGCGGGTGTGGGCGGACGGCGAGGAACTCGATCTTACCGAGACGGTCCACCGTGTCTATCGCGGCGACGAAACGCAAGAGGCCGATCCGCTGATCGAGGCCCGGCAAGGGGCCGGCAACGCGCCCGCCTATCGCGGGCTCGCCTATATCGTGTTTGAGCGGATGCCGCTGGAACGCTGGGGCAACCGCTTGCCGCAGATCTCCTGTGAAATCCTGCGTCCGGTCGGGCGGCTCGAAACCGACTTGCGGGCGATCACCATCATCCCGGGCGCCAGCGAGCACGGTCTCGACCCTATGCCGGTGCGCGAACGGCTCGGCGCGGGCGAGGACCGGGTCGTCAACCGCAACATCCTCCACGGCTCCAGCGACTGGACGGCCGCGCTCGACGAGCTCGGCGCGCTCTGCCCGTCGCTCGATCGCGCCGCCCTCGTCGTTTCCTGGTTCGGCGACGATCTGCGCGCCGGACGTTGCGACCTTCGGCCGGGCGTGGAGATCGTCCAACGCGATGAAACCGAGGTCTGGCGCGCCGGCTCCGTCGATCGGGCCGGTGCGCGGCTGGTCAGTTCCATCGACGGCGGGCCGGCCTTCGGCGGCACGCCCAGCGACCAGGGCGTGCTGCGGGCGATCGCCGATCTCAAGGCGCGTGGGCTGACGGTGACCTATTACCCCTTCATCCTGATGGACGTGCCGCCGGGCAACGGACTTGCCGACCCCTATGGCGGCGCGGAGCAGGCGGCGTTTCCCTGGCGCGGGCGGATGACGCTCGACATCGCCGTCGGTCGCGCCGGTTCGGCCGACGGCACCGCGGCGGCACGGGCCGACATCGCGGCCTTGCTTGGGACAGCCGCGCCGCAGCACTTCACACTCACGACAACCGGCGTCGAATATACCGGGCCGGACGAATGGTCTTACCGACGCATGATCCTGCATCAGGCGAAGCTCGCGGCGGCGGCCGGGGTCGATGCGTTCGTCATCGGTTCGGAGATGCGCGGGTTGACGCGAATCCGCGATCAGGACGGCCGCTTTCCCTTTGTCGAGGGGCTGATCGCCATCGCCGGCGAGGTCAAGGCCATGATGCCGACGGCCGTCGTCACCTACGCGGCCGATTGGAGCGAATATTTTGGCTACCAGCCGACGGACCGCTCCGGCGACGTCTTCTACAATCTCGATCCGCTTTGGGCCTCGCCGTCGATCGACGTCGTCGGCATCGACAATTACCTGCCGCTGGCCGACTGGCGGGACGGGGACGTAGACGCAAACCCGGCGGGACCGCCCTCGCAATACGACCGGGACGGACTGCGGGCCGGGATCGGCGGTGGCGAATATTACGACTGGTACTATGCCAGCGATGCCGACCGGGCGGCACGTATCCGCACGCCGATCACCGACGGCGCGGCCGGCAAGCCGTGGGTCTACCGCGCCAAGGACGTGACGAACTGGTGATCGAACCCGCATGTCGAGCGCCGCGCCGGGGTCGAGACTGCCGAGACCTCCGCATGGGTGCCGATGGGCAAGCCGGTGTGGTTCACCGAGCTTGGCTGCCCGGCGATCGACAAGGGCGCGAACCAGCCGAATGTCTTCGTTGATCCGAAATCATCGGAGAGCTTCGTGCCGCATTTTTCCGCCGGTGGCCGCGACGACCTCGCCCAGCGGCGGTTCCTCGAAGTGCAGCTGGCGTATTGGGACCCGGTGTCGCCGGACTTTGCGGCCGCCGCCAATCCGATCTCGCCGGTCTATGGAGGCCGGATGGTCGATCCGGCCGCGATCCATGTGTGCGCCCTTATGTAGCAAACGCACCAAGCCGTGCGCCAAGCTGCAAAGGGCTAGACGAAAGGGTTCAACGATGAACCGTCTGGCATTTCGTGCGCAAGGCAGCCTTGCGACTCCACAACGACCGCGCGTGCCGCTAGTTTGTGGCTTATGCTCAAATCATTATTCCGGCGAATTCCGTACCTTGAGGCCTTTCGGGCCTTTTTGGAGCAATGGGGCTTGTGGGGTTACCTGCTCGCAGCCGCAGGTCTTGTGATGGCGGGCCTCGTGGGGTTTTGGGGCTGGCTTGAATCTGCCTTGCCATACTGGGCAATATCTATGTTGTTCCTTGCATCGCTTTGTCTTTTGCTGATTGCATTTAATTTTGGGGTCGACGCCGTCCGTAAGATTACCGCGAATCGGATAGACCACGGCGCAGCGGCCGATGATCTAATCAGTCTGAGCGATGAAATGGTTAGAGCCATAAATGATTATGTTCGTGAGCGAGCCCTGCGCCAATCCGGAACGAATACAGATGATGCTGATCCGCACGCCGCATGGCAGCGGTCAGTTCTTGAGGGAAACTTACTAGTTATGTATATAGGAGAGAAATTTGGGCGACGCATAATGGCAGCTGTCATCGTGCTAAAAAGGTTGGAGATACACCTTCCTTTTCACCTATCTCATATAAGCCAACACAACGTAATGGGGACGGCCTCTTTCTTCGGCGCAGTCGGGCAATTGATAAAATCAGGCAATTTGTCTGTCGCCCAAAAAATGGACGATCAGACCGATTGGGATATTTCAAACCTCATCCGATAACGTGACGTTTCGCACCCCGATCCCTGCCAAGCATTGCAACATAAAGCCTGCGGTAAACTTTCCCCGACTGACCTTATTGCGTAGGTTCCGCTCATTCTCTTCAACGCCGATCCCTGCCAACCGTTCGACGAGCTGCGCATAGGTGACGCCACGCCGGGCCATCTCGCCTCGAATGATGCCCTTTGCCTTCTCTTCCCAGTCCGTCCGTTCGACCATGATCCTCGCTCCGCTTTGGGTTACGACCGAACACATAGCGGTTTATAGGGCGAATGTCATCATTTTTGATGCTAAAGTCCTTGACGTAGTGATATGCCATCATCATATTAGGTGCACAAGCACTGGATATGATGACAATGGCGCAGCACTTTCTCCTCTCGGCTCAAGCCCGCACCCTTTCCCTCAAGGCCATCTACAAGGCCGGCGAGGACAAGGCGTATGAGCAGTTCAAAGCGATCCGCTGGGCTTCCACGGGTGGCGAGCCGGTTTGCCCGCGCTGCGGCTGCCTCGATGCCTACAGCATCACCAGCCGTCGCCGCTTCAAGTGCGTGGCCTGCTATCACCAGTTCTCGGTGACGAGCGGCACGATCTTCCATTCCCGCAAGCTGGCCTTTGCCGATTTGCTCGCCGGGATCGCCCTGTTCGTCAACGCGGTCAAAGGCGTCTCGGCTTTGCAGATGGCCCGCGATATCGACGTTCAATACAAGACGGCCTTCGTGATGTGCCACAAGCTGCGGGAAGCGATGTCCAACGAGACGGCGGGCTTCACGCTTGATGATGAAGTCGAGATCGACGGCGCCTATTTCGGCGGTCATGTGAAGCCGGCGAACCGGAAAGAGGATCGGGTCGACCGTCGCCTCAAGGAACACCAGACCGGCACCCGCCGCGTCGTCATCGCCCTTCGCGAGCGCATGGGCCGCACCATGACCTATGTCCGCAATTTCGAGCATGAAGGCGTCGAGATCGCCCGCCAGCTCGTCGCAACCGGCTCGACCGTCTATGCCGACGAAGCGACGCACTGGGATGTCTTGGAAGCGTTCTTCCCGACCGAGCGCATCAATCACTCGGAAGCCTACAGCGAGGGACACGGCAAGCACACCAACTGGGCGGAAAGCTTCTTCTCCCGCCTTCGCCGCATGGTGCGCGGTCAGCATCACGGCGTGTCGCCGAAGTACCTCGCCGCCTACGCCGCGAACGCCGCATGGTGCGAGGATCACCGTCGCCGCGACAACGGCGGCAACGCCTTCGCGCTGGTCGGCAACTCGCTTCTGTCGCCGGTCAGCCGGTCATGGTGCGGGTATTGGCAGCGGTAACGTTTCCAGCCGTACACCAGATTGTTCATTCATATGTGAGATTGCGTATGCGTTCGTATAGCTTATATGGTTCGATTGGACTTGACCCGTCCGATTGTTAGGAGAATGAAAATGGGAGAGAAGATCCGCGTTATCTTCTATCAGGAAGGCGACGCATGGATGGCGCAAGGCATCGACCGCGACATTTGCGTTCAAGCCGACGAACTCGACGATCTCTATGGCCGTCTTGAAGTGGCCGTTCGCTTGGAGTGCGAGGAAACCGGTACACTTGAGCACATCCCGGCTGCGCCAGATCATTTTGTTCGTATGTGGGATGGTCGATCAGGCCAATACACGCCCAAAAACCGAGATTCCTCACAGTACGAAGTGGGCATGGCTGCTTAATGGCGTTCCCTTTCGGATCGCACCCCCGGCTTGCTGATTATATTGGGCAGGCTCGGAAGGATCACGGCGCTACTGCACAAAGCGGTAGCGCCGCAGATTCCACCGGAAAGCCTCACGAAGTTACACGGATAACAGTTCCGTCAACGGGGCAATCAGTCGTCGTTTCTGGTACGCGGCAAACCGACTTTCTAACACCGTCAATGATTGGTTATCTGGACCGCCGTTTGGGAATTAGCTCCCCGTGGTTTTCTGTCGAGCCTGCGGACGATCAGCCGCCGATGTAATCCGCCAGACCCTCGCATCCCCTTCCCAGCCGTCTCGCACCACGCCGCCTTGCCGCTCCAATCGGTGAAGCATTTTCCGCACGGCTGACAAGACGATGGTCGGTTCCGGCTCGTGGTCGTCGTGCAGTTTGAACAGCGGCGTCACCGCCTCGGCAAGCTGAGTGGTCGTTGCCGCCCCTGTAGAGCGCAGGGCTGCGAACATGACCCGATGACGCTCCAACACCTGCGACCGCTTTGCACGGGGTGTGGTGGCCCGCTGTAGCGGCTTTACCTTGTGCCCGTCCGTGACGCCGAACATCGCCAGCACGGCGTCCAGGTGGCCTAGATCGCGGTCTATCGCATCAAGGCGTTCGGTCGCTTTAACCCGCTCGCCAGCCATTTCAGCGCGTTTCGTGAGAAGCCCGGAGATCGTCAGCTTATAGCTGTCCGTTCGGGTTGCCCGGTGCTTGCGTTCCATCCCCTGATTATCGCCCGGCGAGGGTGTTCCGGGCTATAGGGATGTTGGTGCATCTGCTACATAAGGGCGCATGTGTGGACCTGGGACGCGCGGCCCTATCCCGCCTTCCCGACGCGCGGCGACCTGTGGAGCGACGGCGGCAATTGGCGCCGGGGCCACTGGCTGAGCGGCCGCCTGGCCAACGCGCCGGCCGACGTCTTGATCGCCGCCATCTTGGAGGACCACGGCATCGCGGATTACGACGTCTCGGCCGTCGATTCCTGCGTGACCGGTTACGTCGCCGCCGGTCCCGGCACGGCGCGCGAGACGCTCGAGGATCTTCTGCGGCTGACCGGCACCGTCGTGCATGTCGCGGCCGGGCGACTGATCTTCCGTTCGCTCGCGTCGCTGCGCTCGAGCCGAGAGATCGGGACTTTCGCCGACGAGGACGGCCCCTATGTCGAGATGCGGCGCGGCGAAGCAAGCGAGCGGCCGGAGGAGATCGCGCTTGGGTTCCTCGATCTGGCGCGGGCCTACCAGCCAGGATCGGCCGAAGCGGTGCGGGCCAGCGCTGCTCATCCCCGCAAGGAGCTCGTCCAGCTTCCGGTGGTGCTCGACGAGGCGCAAGCGAAGGAATTGGCCGCGGCGATGCTGCGGGAGGCGAGCGGCGTGGCCGAGACCGCTCGGTTCGGCGTTGCACCGTCGCTCTTGTCGCTGGAGTCAGGCGATGTTGTCGGCCTCGCGGAGCGTCCCGGCGCCTGGTTGGTGAACCGGATCGAATCGGGTGCCTCCCGCCGTATCGAAGCGCGGCGTCTGCCGGCGCGTAGGGGCTCGCTTGCCGACCAGGGGGAGCCTCCAACCCCGCCGCGGCCGCCGGCTCTCGCGATCGCCTCGCGGCCACTGGTGCATCTCCTCGACCTGCCGCTTCCCGAGGGAGGGCAGGGCATTGATGGTGCGCGGTTCGCGGTGCAGGCCAAGCCCTGGCCGGGCTATTCCATCGCCACATCCCGGCAGGGCGGCGCTTTCCTGGAGCGAGCGACGGCGACACGCCCGGCAACCACTGGCTGGTTGATCGCGGCGCTGGGTCCGGGGCCGGAAGGACGTCTGGATCGCGGGAACACGATTACGCTGCGGCTCGACAGGGGCGCGCTCTACGCAATTTCTAGGGGCGAACTGCTGGATGGCGGCAATCTCTGCGCGGTGTGGAACTCGACGGGGGCTTGGGAAGTGCTGCAATTCGAGAGGGCGGCGGAGATCGCGCCCGGCGTCTTCGAGTTGCGGGATCTGCTGCGCGCCCAGGGCGGCACCGAAGACGCGATGGTCGTGGGAGCACCAACTGGGGCGGCGTTCGTCTTGCTCGACGCGGCCTGCGAGCCGCTTGGACTGACGACGTCGGACGTCGGCCGCGAGATGGAAGTCCGCGTGGCTCCGCTCGGCCGGGCGCTTGACGATCCCGCAACGGTGACGATCACCGCCACGCTTGGTCGGCGCGCGGTCAAACCGCTGTCGCCGGTGCATGCGAAAGCCGCCTTCGACGCGGCGGGCGCGGTGGCCTTGTCGTGGATTCGCCGAACCCGCGTCGGCGGCGACAATTGGGATGGCCCCGACGTGCCGCTCGGCGAAGAACAGGAACTCTACCGCATCGAGGTCGGCGACGGATCGGGGGCCGTTTTGGTGCGCGAGCCCGCAACGCCGGCATTGGTGCTCACGGCTGAAGAGCAGACCGCCGTGTTCGGCGCGCTGCCCGCCGAGCTTGTCGCCACCATCGCCCAGGTCAGCCCGGTCTGGGGCGTGGGGACTGCTCGGCAGACGATTTTTTCCCGACCGGCGTGACCGCCGGCGCAACAGCAAGGAAAGGAACGGAAAATGAACGAGGCAAAGCCGTGGTATCAATCGCGAACCGTATGGGGCGGGCTTGTCGCTTTCGGGGCGGCGATGGCTGGACTGTTCGGCCTGGAAGTCGATTCCGCGACGCACGATATGCTGGCCGTGTCGCTGACCAACGGCGCGGCGGCAGTCGGCGCGGTTGTCGCGATCCTGGGGCGGCTAGCGGCGCAGAAAACCCTCCGCTAGTTGCGGCATGAAGATCAGCGGACGACCCCGCTCGGTCGTCCGCCATTCATTCGTCGTTCAGCGACGATGTACTAGGACGGGAGCAATCGCCGATCCTTCTCGGCGGCGCTGCCATCCTCCAGCCGGACCCGAAATGACAAGATTTCGCACTCTCCTCGCCAGCCTAGTCACGATCCTGATCGTCGGGTCCGCTCCCCTCGCGGCGGCCGCGCCAGCTGCCGCTCAACTCCTGGATAGCCCTTTTTCGGGTCGCGGCATTGGTTCGGGATTCGGTCTGGATGTCTCTCCGGGACCGGGATTGAGGTTAGAGCGGGGCCCACGTCGAAATGGCGAGGGCGCTTTCGAAACCGCCGCCGCAAGCTGCTCGGGAGCCGCAGAGCAAGCGGCCGCCCAGACCGGCGGCCAGGTTCTCTCGGTCTCCAGTCGCGAGCAGGGCGGTGAGACGGTTTGTGTCGTGACCCTTCTCGTGCCAGGCAAGGACGGTGGCCCCAGGCGCAAGACGACGGTGACGATACGGCCCTGATCGCCGTATTGTCAGAGCGGCGAGAGGCGTTGACTTCAGCCGCGGTCGCGGCGATTCGACAGGATAAGACGAGAGCGAGAAGACGAGGCCGGGCATGCGCATCCTAGTGGTCGAGGACGATCAAACCCTCAATCGGCAACTGACCGAGGCGCTGACCGGCGCCGAGTATGTCGTCGACCGCGCCTTCGACGGCGAGGAGGGACACTTTCTCGGCGACACCGAACCCTATGACGCGGTCATTCTCGATGTCGGTCTGCCGGTCATGGACGGCATCAGCGTTCTGGAGCGATGGCGTCGCGACGGCCGGACCATGCCCGTGCTGATCCTGACCGCCCGCGACCGTTGGAGCGACAAGGTCGCCGGCATCGACGCGGGCGCCGACGATTACGTCACGAAACCCTTTCACGTCGAGGAAGTGCTGGCCCGCATGCGCGCGCTGATCCGCCGCGCCGCCGGCCATGCCTCGTCGGAGATCCATTGCGGTCCGGTCCGCCTCGACACGCGGGCGTCGCGTGTGTCGCTCGACGGGACCCCGCTGAAGCTAACCTCGCACGAATATCGGCTACTCGATTATCTGATGCATCATCAGGATCAGATCGTCTCCCGAACGGAGCTCATCGAGCACCTGTATGATCAGGATTTCGATCGCGATTCCAATACGATCGAAGTGTTTGTTGGACGGTTGCGCAAGAAGCTCGGTGTCGATGTGATCGAGACCGTCAGGGGACAAGGCTACAGGATGAGCGATGGCCATTCGGGCCGCTAACTCTCTCACCGTCCGGGTCATCGTTCTATCCAGCGTCTGGGCCCTTTTGGCCCTTGTCGTCGTCGGGGGGCTGATCTCCACGCTCTACGAGCGGACGGCGACGCGCGGCTTCGAGGACCTGCTCGCCGCACAGCTCTACAATCTCGTCAACAGCGTGACGGTCAGCGAGACCGGCTATCTGTCCGGCTCCCCCGATCTCGGCGATCTGCGTTATTCCCAGCCGCTGTCCGGGTGGTATTGGGAGGTCATTCCGGCGAGTGACAACACCAGGGGACGGCTGATCTCCAGTTCCCTCGGAATTCTCGACATCGCGTCCGAACCGACGTCGCAAGTTCCCTTCGATCCCCTTTATCGTCGGAGTTACGACGCGAGCGGCCTCGATGGTGAGTTGTTGAAAGTCGTCGAGACGGAAGTCGTGCTCGACGCTCAGAATCACGCGGCGCGGTTTCGTGTGATGGGCAATGCCGGTGTTGTCGCCGCCGACGTCGCCGACTTCAATCGTACGCTCGTCTATTATCTTGGTGCCGTGGGAGTCGGAACGATCCTTGTCAATGTCCTGGCTATCCTGGCGGGACTCAGTCCACTCGGTGCCGTCCGCCGCTCGCTCACCAATGTGCGCGCTGGAAAGGCGGAACGGCTGGAAGGCCGGTTTCCCGCCGAAATCGAACCGCTGGCCCTTGAGGTGAACGCGCTGATCGACAACAACCGGCGCATCGTCGAGCGGTCGCGAACGCAGGTCGGCAATCTGGCGCATTCGTTGAAGACTCCCATAGCGGTTCTCGTTAACGAGGCCGCCTCGCTGGGGGGATCGCAGGGCGAGTTGATAGCCGATCAGGCGGAGCGCATGCGCCAGCAGGTGCAGCATTATCTCGACCGGGCGCGGGTCGCTGCCCTGACCGACGCGACCGTTTTCCGCGCGCCGGTCGGACCGGCTCTCGAACGGCTGGTGCGGGTGATCGCCAAGCTCAATCCAGCCCTCAACCTCAAATTCGATCCGGCCTCGGCCGAGGGCCTGGTCTTTGCCGGCGAGCGTCAGGATTTCGAGGAGATCATCGGCAATCTGCTCGAGAACGCCGGCAAGTGGGCAGCGGGGCGGATCGTCGTGACCGGCAAGCCCGTTTCCGAGGACCGCTTCGCGACCGTCATCGAAGATGATGGTCCGGGGTTGACCGAGGCGCAGATCATTGAGGCGCAAAAGCGCGGCCGCCGCCTCGACGAAGCAACGCCCGGCAGCGGACTCGGCCTGTCGATCGTTTCCGACATGGTGGCCGAGTATCGCGGGGCACTGGAATTCAGCCGCTCGGATCTCGGCGGCCTGCGGGTGACGATCGTGCTGCCACGCGCTTTGGGCGGCGGTGCGGCTTGACATCATAGACCGAACCGACGAACTGCGGCACGCGGATTGCTCCGGACCCCGCACCCTGTCGTTTCAGTCCCATCGGACTGCCGCACTCGGATGAAATCGTCATGCGCATCGTGTTGAAGCTGCTCTTTCCCCTCCTGATCCTTCCTTTCGCGGGCTGTCTCAGTGCCGGGTTTGGGGGCGCCTCGCTTACTCCGGCCTCAGCCGGCGTCCAGGCGCTCGACGGCGGCTTGGTCGGCCAGAGCGACGCGGCGAAATCCTTTTCCAGTGCGGCTCGCGCCAAGGCGCTGGAGGCTGAATTCCAGGCTTTGCAATACGGTTCGGCGGGGCAGGCGGTGCAGTGGTCCGTCGATGGCTATAGTGGCGAGGTTGTGCCGACACAGCTCTACCGCGTCGGATCGCAGGATTGCCGGGGCTACTCCCATACGTTCAAGGGCCAGGCACAGCCGGTCAAAGCCGTCGGAACCGCCTGCAAGACCACGAATGGGCTCTGGAAGCCGGTCACCTGATCCGCTCGCCCCGTTCCTGACGAAGTGAATGGGCAAATCGGCCCAGGTCTGCTAGAGGGCTCGTCGGACGGAATCTGGTTTTGAGACGGCCGGCCATTTGGGGCAATTTGCTTCGATCCCCGGCGTTCGGTGTAAGGGTGTCATGGCGTTCTGGATTATCGCAGCTGGCATGACCATTGCCGCGACTTTGGCGGCACTCTGGCCCTTGTTTCGCGCCTCCCCGGATGAGGCGGCCACGCGTGCCGACCACGACGTCGAAGTTTATGCCGCGCAGCTTCGTGAACTGGACGCCGATGTCGAGCGGGGCTCCATCGCCGCCGATGAGGCGGAAACCGCGCGGGCGGAGATCGGCCGCCGATTGCTGAAGGCGGCCGGCGGCGTGAAGGGCAGCGGCGATGGCGGCGCAGCAGGCTGGATGCGTCCGGGCGTCGTTGCCGCAATTAGCGTCGTCGCGATTGCGGTGCCGCTTGGCTCGGCGGCTCTTTACATGACATTCGGGGTGCCTGGCCTGCGGGATATGCCGCTCGCCACGCGGCAAGCACCGTTACCGGTGCCCGGCACGGATATCGAGGGCCTCGTCGCCACCGCCGAGGCGCAGCTTCGTTCCAATCCCGACGATGGTCGCGGCTGGGATGTGCTTGCGCCGATCTATCTGCGGCTGGTCCGCCCGGACGCCGCCGCCATCGCGTTCCGGAACGCCATTCGTCTGCTCGAGCCGACGGCGTCCCGCCTAAGCGGCCTCGGCGAGGCGTTGACGCGGGCTGCCAACGGCGAAGTGACGGACGATGCGAAGGCGGCGTTCGCGCAGGCGCTCACCATCAATGGCGATTATTTGCCGGCGCATTTCTTCCTGGCGCTCGATCTCTCCCAAGAGGGTGATTACGCCAAGGCCGAGGCGGCTTGGGCGAAGCTCATCGACATCAGCCCCAAAGACGCGCCCTGGATGCAGATCGCCGACGCAGCGCTTGCCGACGCCCGCCAAAAGACCGGCACCGATGCGCCGTCAACCGCCGTCGTGAAGAACTCCGATCCGAAAGCGCCGGGGCCGAGCGAAGCCGACATGGCCGCCGCCTCCGAAATGTCGGTCGATGACCGTCAGGCTATGATCAAGGGTATGGTCTCGCAGCTGGCAGCCCGGCTGGAATCAAACCCGGACGATCTCGAAGGATGGAAACGCTTGATCCGGTCCTATACGGTTCTGGGAGACAGCGAGAAAGCGGCTCAGGCTTTGACGACCGCCTCCGATGCCTTCGCGCCCGATTCCGCGGCTGGCCAGGAGATCGCGGCACTTGGCGAAGAATTGGGGCTGACGCCGGCGGAAACGGCGCGATCCGCACCGCCTCGACCGAGCGAGGAGGATGTAGCCGCCGCCTCCGAAATGTCTGCGGACGACAGGCAGGCGATGATCCAGGGAATGGTCTCGCAGTTGGCAAGCCGGCTGGAATCCAACCCGCGGGACGTCGAAGGGTGGAAGCGGTTGATTCGCTCCTATAAGGTCTTGGGCGAGACGGACAAGGCGAGCGATGCGCTGCGGACGGCGTTTCAACATTTTGAGGCGGACACTGCCGCGGGCCGGGAAATCGCCGCTCTCGGACAGGAACTCGGCCTGGCGGACGCGGAGGCGACACAGACCCAATGACACGGAAAGCGAAACGGCTCACTTCCATCGCGGCCATCCTCCTCGTTATCGGCGCGGCGGCCGGCCTCGTCCTGACCGCGCTGTCGGATTCGGTGGCGTTCTTCAATTCACCCACCGACATCGTCGCCAGTGCACCGGCGCCTTCGCAGCGTATCCGGCTGGGTGGCCTCGTCGAAGAGGGGTCGGTCGTGCGCGGCGGTTCGCAGAAAGTGACATTTCGGGTCACCGACACGATCGAGAGCGTGCCGGTGACCTATACCGGGCTTCTGCCAGACCTTTTCCGTGAGGGGCAGGGCGTCGTCACCGAAGGCACGCTCGGACCGGACAACGTCTTCGTTGCGGATACGGTCCTGGCCAAGCACGACGAGAACTACATGCCGAAGGAAGTCGTCGACGACCTGAAGGCGCGTGGCTTGTGGGAAGAGGGCACGGGCGTCGTCAAGTCCGATACGGAGCCAGCACAGACACCGACGGCAACCGGAGCGAGCTCATGATCGTCGAAATCGGCCTCTACGCGCTGATCCTGTCGCTGTCGCTGTCGCTCGTCCAGTCGCTCTTGCCAGTCATCGGCGCGCGGACGGGCGATGCCCGGCTGATGGAGACGGGGACCATCACCGCCACCGGCGGGTTCGTGCTCCTCGCCATATCGTTTTCGGCCCTGACGACCGCCTATGTGACCTCGGACTTCTCGGTCGCCAACGTCTTCGAGAATTCCCATTCGCTGAAGCCGATGCTCTACAAGGTCACCGGCGTGTGGGGCAATCACGAGGGCTCGATGCTGCTCTGGGTGATGATCCTGGCGTTCTTTGGAGCGCTTGTCGCCCTGTTCGGACGGGATCTGCCGGCTACCCTCAAGGCGAACGTCCTCTCCGTGCAGGCGTGGATCACCAGCGCTTTCCTCCTGTTCATCCTGTTTACCTCCAACCCCTTCGCTCGCCTCGCGCCGGCTCCGATGGAGGGGCGGGATCTCAACCCGATCCTTCAGGATATCGGCCTCGCGATCCATCCGCCGCTTTTGTATCTCGGTTACGTCGGCTTCTCGATCGCCTTCTCCTTCGCCGTCGCTGCGCTGATCGACGGGCGGATCGACGCTGCCTGGGCACGCTGGGTGCGGCCCTGGACGCTGGTTGCCTGGATCTTTCTCACCGCCGGCATCGCGATGGGCTCTTACTGGGCCTATTATGAGCTGGGCTGGGGCGGTTGGTGGTTCTGGGACCCGGTCGAGAACGCCTCCTTCATGCCCTGGCTGTCGGGCACGGCGCTGCTGCATTCCGCCGTGGTCATGGAGAAGCGCTCGGCGCTGAAGATCTGGACAATCCTCCTGGCGATCCTGACCTTCTCGCTGTCGCTGCTGGGGACGTTCCTGGTGCGCTCGGGTGTGCTGACGTCGGTGCATGCCTTCGCCACGGACCCGGAGCGCGGCATCTTCATCCTGATGATCCTCTGTCTGTTTATCGGCGGGTCGCTGGCGCTGTTCGCGATACGGGCCTCAACACTGGAGTCGGGTGGGTTATTCGCGCCGATCAGCCGCGAGGGCGCGCTGGTCTTCAACAATTTGTTTCTCACCACAGCGGCGGCGACCGTGTTGATCGGCACGCTCTATCCGCTGGTGCTCGAGGTCATCACCGGCGAGAAAATCTCGGTCGGGGCGCCGTTCTTCGATCTGACCTTCGGGCCGCTGATGGTGCCGCTTTTGTTTGCGCTTCCGTTCGGGCCATTGCTGGCTTGGAAGCGGGGCGATCTCCTCGCCGCCGCGCAGCGGCTTTATTTCGCCATCGGCGCGGTGATGTTCACGGTGATCGTGGTCGTCGCGGTGACCTCCGGCACGAAGATTCTGGCGGCACTCGGTTTCGGCCTCGCGGTCTGGCTGCTGGTCGGCAGCCTGACGGATATCTACGGCCGGGCCAACTTCGCCAAGGTGGGCTGGCGCAAGGGGCTGTCACGCCTGAGGGGCCTGCCGCGCTCGGCCTTCGGCACGGTTCTCGCTCATTTCGGCGTCGGGGTTCTGGTGCTCGGCGTCGTCACCGTGTCGTCGTTCGAGACCGAGGACGTGCTTTCGATGGCTCCGGGCGACAGCGTGGATGTCGGTGGCTACACGCTGCGATACGAGGGTATCGCGCCGCGTCAGGGGCCGAATTTCGAGGAGCAGGTCGGTACGTTTGCGCTGAGCCGCGACGGCCGCGACGCCGGCACGCTGGAAAGCGGCAAGCGCTTCTATCCGGCACGGCAGGCGCCGACGACCGAAGCCGGCATCCGCACCCGCTGGTTCTCTCAGCTCTACATCGCGCTGGGCGATCCGGCCGACGACGGCAGTTCGACCGTCGTGCGCATCTGGTACAAGCCGTTCATCACGCTGATCTGGATCGGCTCGGTCCTGATGGCTCTGGGCGGGGTGATCTCGCTGGCCGATCGGCGGCTGCGGGTCGGCGCACCGGCGCGCAGCCGGAAGCGAACGGCCGTGATGGCGAAGGTCTGAGCCATGATTAGGCGCTTTCGATATCTGCTTTCGGTCTTCGCCTTGCTCGCCATTCTGCTGCCGGGCGGGTTGACGGTCGGGCCCGCCTTCGCCGTCAATCCCGACGAGGTCTTGAGCGATCCGGTGCTCGAAGCCCGGGCGCGGGAACTTTCGGCGGGTTTGCGCTGCCTGGTCTGCCAGAACCAGTCGATCGACGATTCCGACGCCGATCTTGCAAAGGACCTGCGCCTTCTGGTCCGCGAACGCCTTGTCGCCGGTGATACCAACGACGAAGTCCTCGATTATCTGGTGTCGCGTTACGGTGAATTCGTGCTGCTCAAGCCGCGCTTCGACTGGGCGACGCTGGCGCTCTGGGGCGCGCCGATCATCCTGCTGCTCGGCGGCATCGGATTCGCTCTGATGGCCCTGCGTAGCCGCAGACGCGAAAGCGGCACGCCGCCGCGGCTTTCGGCCGAAGAGGAAGCCGCCATTGCCGACGTCGTCAAGGCGCGACAGTAGGTAAAAAACGACGGAACACGGGCGGCCGCGCTGACCGGCGCTCGTCGTCACGTCGCAACCTTACGAAGATTTCACGCAGTCGAAAAGCTCCTGTAACCTCGGACCCCCTATCTCTGGTCGCATCGATGGCGAGTTTGGCGTGTACGCCGGTTCGCCTGGGATTTGAACGACCTAGCGAAAGGGTTTTCGATGCGGAACGAGACGAAGAGCAAGACCAAGCGTGGCGGTCTGATCGCCGGTGCGCTGGCCGCCGGCGTGGCCGGACTGGCCTTTTCCGGAGGTGTTGTGACCAACACCATGCCGGTTTTCGCCCAGCCGGTTCAGGTCGAGGCGCCAGCAAAGAACTTCGGCTTCGCCGATGTGGTCGAGAAGGTTTCCCCGGCCGTGGTTTCGGTGCGGGTCACGCAGAACATCTCGCCTGCGGTTGCCGACGGTCAGGATATGGCCAGCCCCTTCGACAATCTGCCGGAGGATCACCCGCTTCGCCGCTTCTTCGACATCCCCGGCCAGAACGGCATGCCGGAGGGCATGCGCCCACGCCGCCAGCCGCGCCAGTCGATGGGCCAGGGGTCCGGCTTCTTCATCTCCGATGACGGCTATCTCGTCACCAACAACCATGTTGTCGGCGACGGCAGCAAATACACGATCGTCATGGACAACGGCACCGAATACGACGCCCGGCTGATCGGCACCGACAAGCGCACCGATCTCGCGCTGCTCAAGGTGGACCGGGACGACAAGAAGTTCACCTATGTCGAGTTTGGCGATGACGAGGCGGTTCGCATCGGCGACTGGGTCGTGGCCGTCGGCAATCCGTTCGGCCTCGGCGGCTCGGTTACGGCCGGCATCGTCTCGGCGCGCGGCCGCGACATCGGCGCCGGCCCCTATGACGACTTCCTGCAGATCGACGCGGCGGTAAACCGGGGTAATTCCGGCGGTCCGGCCTTCGGCCTCGACGGCAAGGTCATCGGCGTCAACACGGCGATCTTCTCGCCGTCCGGCGGCAATGTCGGCATCGCCTTCGCGATTCCAGCCTCGGTCGCCAAGGACGTCGTCGCTTCTCTGCGCGACGGCGGCAATGTCGAACGCGGTTGGCTGGGCGTCCAGATCGCCTCGGTGACGGACGATATCGCCGAAGCAGTTGGGCTCGCCGACGAAAAGGGCGCGATCGTTACCTTGCCGGAGACGGAAACGCCGGCGTCGAAGGCCGGGGTCGCGACCGGCGACGTGATCACCGCGGTCGATGGCGAGACGGTGGATGGCCCGCGTGAGCTGGCTCGCAAGATCGGCAACTACAAGCCGGACACCAAGGTCGACATCACCGTCTGGCGTGCCGGCAAGGCGCAGGACATTTCGGTCACGCTCGGTAATCTCGCAAGCCTCGACGAGGCGTCGTCGGCTGAAGAATCCAGCAGTCGCAAGGCTCCGGTCGATCCGTCCTCCTTGTCCGGTTACGGGTTGACGCTGACGCCGTCCGAGGACGGCAAGGGCGTGGTCGTGACCGATGTCGATCCGGACTCATCGGCGGCCGACAAGGGCGTCGAAGCGGGCGATGTCATCATCGCGGTGAACGGCAAGAGCGTTGCGAGCCAGAAGGAGGTGCAGGCCGCGCTTGCGGATGCCTCGAAGAACGGCCGCAAGGCTGCGCTCTTCCAGCTGAAGAACGGCGACCAGAACCGCTTCGTGGCGTTGCCGATCGACAAGGGCTGATCCCTGCTCCGGGTCGGTAACCTTCCCCGGTCGCCGGCCGGTTCCCGATGGGTGGCGAAGGGGCGGGCAGCTCGCAATGAGTTGCCTTTGCACCTTCGCCGCTTTTCTTTTGCGCAAAATGGATCAGATAAGGGAGC
The DNA here is from genome assembly GCF_036549515.1 of Aurantimonas sp. E1-2-R+4. Classification (NCBI taxonomy): domain Bacteria; kingdom Pseudomonadati; phylum Pseudomonadota; class Alphaproteobacteria; order Hyphomicrobiales; family Aurantimonadaceae; genus Aurantimonas; species Aurantimonas sp. E1-2-R+4. The sequence continues at coordinate 27,865 of NZ_JAZHLK010000009.1, forward strand.
CGATCATGTCCTCTTCCACGGCCCTTGGAACATCGACCGAATCCATGCGCATCCTGATCATCGAAGACGACCGCGAGGCGGCGGCGTATCTGGTCAAGGCGCTGCGCGAGGCCGGTCATGTGGCCGACCATGCCGGCGATGGCGAGACCGGCTTCCATATGGCCGACACCCGCACCTACGACGTGTTGATCGTCGATCGCATGTTGCCGGAGCGTGATGGCCTCTCGGTGATATCCGGGCTGCGCGAAAAGGGCGACGGGACGCCGGCGCTGATCCTCTCGGCGCTGGGCCAAGTCGACGACCGGGTTACCGGGCTGAGGGCCGGGGGCGACGATTATCTGGCCAAGCCCTTCGCCTTTTCCGAACTGCTGGCCCGGGTCGAGGTGCTCGGCCGGCGCCGCGGCGGTAAGGACGTCGAGACCAGCTACCGCGTCGGCGATCTCGAACTCGACCGCCTTTCCCACGAAGTCCGGCGCGCCGGCAAGGTGGTGGTGCTCCAGCCGCGCGAGTTTCGTCTGCTCGAATATCTGATGAAACACGCCAACCAGGTCGTTACCCGCACCATGCTTCTGGAAAACGTCTGGGACTATCATTTCGACCCGCAGACCAACGTCATCGACGTCCATATCTCGCGGCTGCGCTCGAAGATCGAGCGGGACTTCGATTCCCCGCTGCTGCATACCGTTCGTGGTTCCGGCTACATCATGCGGACCGGCGAATAGAATAGGTAAGAGGTTTCGGGGCATGGAGCGACTGAAGGCGCTGATGCGCATGACGGCCGTTCGCATGTCGGCTGTCTACCTGCTGCTTTTCGCCGTCTTCGCTGTCGTTCTCGTCTTCTATGTCACAGCCACGGCGTCAGGAATTCTGGAGAGCCAGAGCCGCGTGGCGATTTCCGAGGAACTCAGCGACCTTGCGCAGGTCTACCGTACCACCGGTATCATCGGCCTCGTGCGGACCGTTGACCGGCGGGCCCGCCAACCGGGGGCTTCGCTCTATCTGGTCACCGACGCGACCGGCCGGATCATCGCCGGCAATGTCGAGAACCTTCAGGCCGGCGTCCTCGACGAAGCAGGCTTCACCGAAAAGGTCTTCGCGTATGAGCGTTTCGCCGAGAATGCCGACGATCGCTATCATCTCGCTCTCGCCGAGGTCGTCCGCCTGCCGAACGGCATGCGCGTGCTTGTCGGACGCGACCAGACCGAACAGGAACGCTTTCGCCAGATCGTCCGCAGCGCGTTGATCCTGGCGCTGGCGCTGATGGGTGCCGGCGCGCTGTTCGCCTGGCTCCTGGTCGGTCGCCGCGCCTTGCAGCGGCTGGACCGCATGTCGGCGTCGAGCGCCCGCATCCTGGCCGGCGATCTGACCGAGCGGCTGCCGGTGACCGGCGCGGGCGACGAGTTCGATCGATTATCGGAAAACCTCAATACGCTGCTGGCGCGGGTTGCCCTGTTGCAGGAAGGGCTCCGGCAGGTCTCCGACAATATCGCGCATGATCTCAAGACTCCGCTGACGCGGTTGCGCAACCGCGCCGAGGCGGCATTGACGACGGCGTCCGGTGAGGGCGATCCGCGCGAGGCGCTGGAAGGCACGATCGCCGAGGCGGACCAGATGATCCGCACTTTCGACGCGCTCTTGATGATCTCGCGGGTCGAGGCCGGCTCGCATCCGGTTCTCAAGGATCGGGTCGATATCGCCACGATCGTCGCCGATGTCGGTGAACTCTACGAGCCACTGGCCGAAGAGGCCGGCGCCCGCCTCGTCATTGACGCGGCCGCACCAGTGATCGCCTCGGTCAGCAGGGAGCTGATCGCCCAGGCGCTGTCCAATCTTCTCGACAACGCACTGAAATACGCAACCGGCGACGGCGGCACGGTGATCGCGATCCGGCTCGCGGAGAACGGGGGGCTGTGCCGGTTGGTGGTTTCGGACAATGGTCCCGGCATCCCCGCCGAGCAGCGCCAACGGGTGCTGGAGCGCTTCTATCGTCTCGACCAGAGCCGCTCGCTGCCGGGCTCCGGGCTCGGTCTGTCGCTGGTTCAGGCCATCGCCCGTGTGCATGGCGGAACGTTGACGCTTGAGGATGCCGCTCCGGGCCTTACAGTGATCCTGGAGTTCCCTCTCGACGGAAAGACGCTTCTGGATGGCGAAGGATGAGGCAAGAGGTCTCGGGATCGGCGGCGGCCACCGATTGGCGCCGCTAGACCCGGACAAGGCGGCGGCGTGGCTCGCCGATCTGAAAGCGGCGGCCGCGGCGGGGGAGTGCCCAAGGCTCGTGGCGTTCCTGACAGAAGGTGGCCCGGAGGCCGAACGTCTTGGGGCCGTGCTCGACCTCTCATCCTATCTGAACACCCAGATGCAGCAGCATCCCGAGTGGCTGGAGGCGTTGTTCGACCAGGACGCGAAGCAGCGCATCGCCGAGCGGATCGCCCCGTTGCGAAAACTGCCCGCGACGGATCAGGGCGAAAGCGCGCTAATGAGGGAGCTTCGGCTGATCAAGCGCGAGGTCTCGCTGCTGATCGCCTTGCGGGATCTGTTCGGTGCCGCGACGCCCGCCGAGACCACCGCCGATTTGTCCGATCTCGCCGAGGCCGCGATCGGCGCGGCCTTGCGTTTCTGTCTTGCCGACGCGCACCGCGCCGGCAAGCTCGTGCTGCCGCATCCGGAGGACCCGGAGACGGGGTGCGGGTTGTTCGTGCTCGGCATGGGCAAACTCGGCGGGGGCGAGCTCAATTATTCGAGCGACGTGGACCTCATCGTCTTCTTCGAGGAATCGGCCGGCATCTGCGCCGACCCCACGGAAGCGGTCGACACGCTGTCCAAATTGGTGCGTCGGTTGGTGCGGATCGTCGGCGAGAGCACGGCCGACGGCTATGTGTTTCGCACCGACCTGCGGCTGCGGCCCGATCCGGGGGCGATGCCGCTGGCGATCTCGGTCGACACGGCGCTCACCTATTACGAGGGCAGCGGGCGCAATTGGGAGCGCGCCGCGATGGTCAAGGCGCGGCCGGTGGCGGGCGACCGCGCGGCGGGAGAGGCGTTCCTTCAGGAACTGACGCCCTTCGTCTGGCGGAAATATCTCGACTTCGCGGCGATCGCCGACATCCAGGCGATGAAGACGCGCATCGATCGACATCGCGGCTTCGACGACATCGGCGTTGCTGGGCACAATGTGAAGCTTGGGCGCGGTGGCATCCGGGAGGTCGAGTTCTTCGTTCAGGCCCAGCAACTGATCGCCGGTGGCCGCGCACCCAGGCTGCGCCAGCGCCGCACCGACAAGGCGCTCGCCGAGCTCGCCGCCGGGAGCTGGATCGTGGAGGAGACGGAGGCCGAACTGGTCTCGGACTACTGGTTTCTTCGCCGCATCGAGCACTGCATCCAGATGGTGGCCGACGAGCAGAGCCATACCTTGCCGGAGGATGAGGAGGGGGTCGAACGCATCGCCCGTCTCGCCGGATTTGAGGATCGCGCGGCGTTCTCGAAGGCGCTGCTGGAACGGCTCAGCCGAGTCGACCGGCGCTACACGCGGCTGTTCAGCGACGGACGCGACCGCGAAACCAGTGCGATCGAGGAAGCGGGATTCAAGGCACTGCTGGCCAGCGAGGACGATCCAGAAGCACTCGCCCGATTGCGAGAACTCGGTTTTTCCCGTCCCGAGGACGTCGCGAGAATTGTACGTTCCTGGGGCTACGGACGCTATCGCGCAACCCGTTCGGAGACCGCGCGGGAACGCCTGACCAAGGTTCTGCCGATGCTGTTGAAGGCGTTTTCGGGTGCGAAAGACCCCGATGGCGCCATCGCCGCCTTCGACACGTTCCTGGCGGGACTGCCGTCGGGGATTCAGTTCTTTTCGCTGATCGCCTCCAATCCGCGCGTCCTCGACCTTCTCGCCCTCATCATCACGTCGGCGCCGGCGCTGCGCGACACGATCGCCGCGCGTCCGCACGTCTTCGATGCGCTGCTCGATCCGGCCTTTTTCGACGAGGTACCGGACCGCGACCTGATGTCCGAACGTCTGGCGATGTTCCTGACCGAGGCCGACGGCTACGAGGACGTGCTTGCCCGACTGCGGATTTTCGCGTCGGAACAGCGGTTCCTGGTCGGGGCGCGGTTGCTCAGCGGCGTGGTCGATGTCGGTGGGGCAGGACTAGCCTTCTCGAACATCGCCGACGTGGTGCTGGAGGCGACGTTGGACGCGGTCACGGAAGCCTTTGCCGTGCGTCATGGTCATGTCGCTGGTGCGAAAATCGCCCTGCTCGGTATGGGCCGGCTCGGCAGTCGCGAGTTGACGGCGGGCTCGGATGTCGACCTGATCCTGCTTTATGACCACGATGAAGAGGCCGAAGAATCCGACGGCGAAAAGCCTTTAACGTCAGGTCTTTATTTTGCCCGTCTCACGCAACGCTTGATTGCGGCGCTGACGATCCCGATGCGTGAGGGTGTGCTTTACGAGGTCGATTTCCGGCTGCGCCCTTCAGGCAATATGGGGCCGCTGGCAACCCGCATCGACTCGTTTCGCCGCTACCAGCTGGACGAGGCATGGACCTGGGAACGGATGGCGCTGACGCGCTCCCGGCCGATCGCCGGTGATCCGGAGCTTTGCGCGGAGGTGACCCGAACCATTCGCGATATCCTTTGCCAACCCCGTGACGAGGCGACGACGACCCGTGACGTCGGCGACATGCGCCGGCGCATCGAACGCGACAAGCCGGCGAAGGGGGCGCTCGACCTTAAGCTGCGACCGGGCGGCCTCATCGATCTGGAATTTCTGGCGCAGTGGGCATTGCTGAGCGGTCGCGCCGATCTCGACCTTGTCGGTGCGCCGACGGCGGACGTCCTCGATGCGGCCGATCTGGCCGCCGGTGTTGAGGCAAGGTGCGATCTGGCGGCCGCCATGCGCCGCTACACCTGCGTCATCCAGATCCTGCGGCTCGGGCCAGGCGGCGTCCAGGGAGTGGAGGATCTGCCGCCGGGGCTTGCCGACCGCTTGGTTCGGGCGCTCGAGACTGACGGGACGGATGGGCTGGAGCCGCTTCTGGCGGAGACGGCGACCGCCGTCCGAGCGGTTTTCGATGCGCTGTTGCCCGTTGCGGATTCCAAAGAGCCGCAAGTAGAGGCGGCCGGCCCGGGGTTTCGCCGGGCTTGAGCGCGGAAGCAGGGCGACTTGGCGGTCAGGCGTCCAATGTTTCGGCCGCCTCGATTTGCGTTACCGCCGCATGGGCTGCGTTTGGCGGGGCGATCGGAAGGCGGATCGCCACGACAGTTCCCACGTCGACGCATGAACTGATCCGCATACGGCCACCTTGAAGCTCGACGAGAGACCGGGCGATGGCGAGGCCGAGCCCGGTCCCCTTGTTGCTACGGGTCAATTCGTTCTCGATCTGCTCGAACGGTCGACAGAGGCTGGCTAGCGCGGCTTGGGGAATGCCCATGCCGGTGTCGGAGATGGTGATCAGCGCAGCGTCGTTCACGGCCCGCACTCTCAGCCGGACCGTACCGCCCGGGTCGGTGAATTTGACCGCGTTGGACAAGAGATTGAGAAGGATCTGCTTGGTTGCCCGGCGGTCGGACTGGAACGACAACTGGTCCGGGGCGCTCCCCTCGAAGCGGATCGTCTTCTGTTCGGCCTGGACCTCGATGATCTTGGTGGCCTCCGCGACGATTTCCGCGATGTCGATTTCCTCGGGAGAGAGGACGAGGCGCCCTGCCTCGATCTTGGCCATGTCGAGGATGTCGTCGATGAGCCGCAACAAATAGTGGCCGCTCTGATGGATGTCTTCGGTATATTCGCCGTATTTTTCGCAGCCGATCGGGCCGAAGGTCCCCTGGCGCATGATCTCGGAGAATCCGAGAATGGCGTTGAGCGGCGTTCGCAGCTCATGCGACATATTGGCGAGGAAGGTCGTCTTGGCGCGCGAGGCGCCCTCCGCGCGCTCTTTTTCGACGGCGTAATTTCGATTCAGATGGGTCAGCTGGACGGCCTTCTTCTCCGCGTCCCGCCGCGCAATCGACAAATCGTCGATGACCGCCATCAGGCGTCGCTCGGAGTCCGACAGGCGCGCCTGGTGCAGTTTGAGCTGCGTCACGTCGGTGCCGATTGAGACGAATCCGCCATCAGCGGTGCGTCGCTCCGACAGCAGCAGCCAGCGGCCGTCGGCAAGCAGCGCCTCCGAGGCACGCTCGCCCTCGGCGAATGCCGGGCTGGTGACCGTGTGGCTATTGATCGGCTTGCGGGCCTTGGCAATGACCGCGTCGAGCGGCGTCCCGCGCGCGACGTCCGCCTCGGTGAGGCCGAAGGTCTGGCGGTATTTGGAATTGCAGAGGACAAGACGGTTGCGATTGTCGCAGAGGACAAAGGTTTCCGAGATGTTCTCGATCGCGCTGTTGAGCTGCTTGTTGGCTTCGTCGGTGAGGCGGGCGAGTTCCTGTTGCTCGCTGACGTCAAGCGCGATGCCGATCAGATGGACCTCGTTCTCGCCGGTGCGCGTCACCTGGGCACGCGCACGGAGCCAGACATAAGCGCCATCGCTGCGGCGCATGCGGAAGTTGTGATCGAGGCTGGTGATCTTTCCGGCGGCGACGCACCGGGCGACATCGAGCAGGTTGCCGTCGTCGGGATGGAGCAGTGGCGCGACATCACCGAAGGCAAGGACACTGTCCGTCGGTTGCAGGCCGAGCATTTCGTACATCGAGCGTGACCAGTACATTCGCCCGCGGGCGATGTCCCAGTCCCAAAGGCCGCACTGGCCGCGCGACAAGGCGGTGTCGACCTTCTGATGGGTCTCCAGATACAGAGCGTCGGCGTCCTGGGCGCGCGTCGCCTGGCGGAAATAAGCGTAGAGAATGACCAGCATGATGATGCTGGTGAAGGCGAACAGCGTGACGTTCAACGAGACCGCGCTGCGCCAATCGGCAAGCAGGTCGACGTCGGGCTGGATGAAGGTGACGGTGCCATGACCGCCGGCCAGGGTCGCGCTGGCGACAAAGGCGGCCTCGCCCTGGAACCGCGTATGCTGCACGCCCGCGCGCTGCCCGAACATCAGTAGCGCCTGCGACTCGTCCAGCAAGAGCATCAGATCATCGCCGAGGAGGTGTTCGTAGCCCGGCATGACCGCGGTGATCAGCCCACTGGCATTACTGACGACGGCAAAGCGTCCCTGCTGGATCAGTGCGGCCGGAACCGCACTGGTCAACAGCGCGTCCGCGTCCGCCATCTTCGGATCCGACGCATAGGCGACCAGGCTTTCCGCCCGCATCAGCGTCGTGGCGATCTGGAGATCGCGCAGTGCGGCTTCCTCCAATGCGAAACGCTCTTCGACGAGCGACGCAAAGCGCGCGATCGCGGCGATCGCCAGAAACAGAATGATCAGGATGGGAATGGCCCGGCGGAGCGCCTTTTCGGAGCGCAGGAGTTTCTCGTAGGTCGGACCCGCCAGCATCTTGGCGTGCCCGGCGATCTCCGTCTTGGCGGTCAGCAAAGCCTCGAATCGGGACAATAGTCCCCCGGCCGGCGCGTTTGACGCGTCCGCTCTCATGCTTAACCCCTCGTAACCGCATCTCAACGATTCAGTATGCCGCACATCCGAATCACCGCCAATTGATCAGAGGCGAATCACCTTGTCCAGAGCTGAATTGCGACAAGATTATGGAGTCAATGAACAGATCGCCTATCGCAAAGATCGTCCCAAGATATCTCGCAGGTCGGTCGAGATGTCTTTAAGTTCAAGCAGTTGCCGCAATGTCGCACTCGCCTTGTCGCGGCGAGCGGGCTCCAGGCTTCGCCAGGAGCGGAAAGTGGTCGCGATCCGGGCCGCGACCTGCGGGTTCAGGCGGTCGATCTCCACCAGTTGCCCGGCAACCCAGCGGTATCCGGCGCCATCGGGACGGTGGAACGCCAGCTGGTTCGCTGCCGCGAACGTACCGACAAGCGCCCGGACGCGGTTCGGGTTTTTCAGGGAAAACACTGGATGCGAGGCGAGGTCGGCGACAATCTCGACCGCCCTCGGGCTCGGGATCGTCGCCTGGATCGCAAACCATTTGTCGATGACGAGACCATCCTGCTCGAAGCGGGCGTAGAAATCGCTCAGCGCAGACGTGGAGGCCGGCGTGTCGGGAAAGCGATGTACCAGGACTGTCAGGGCGGCGAGGCGGTCGGTCATGTTTCCGGCCGCCGCATACTGGTCTTCCGCCGGGCCGCAATCCCCGGTCGCGGTGGCGAGATAGCCGAGCGCGGCATTGGCGAGAGCCCGCCTTCCCACGCTCACGGCATCAGGGGAGAAAGCCGTGCCGGTTTGCCGGTCGCCATGGAGACGGGCGAACAGCGAAGCGCCGCGCTTGCCCACGTCGCGCCGGGCCACCTCGACGACGGCGTGAACGGCGTCGGGATCGACATTCTCCGCAAGCATGCGGGCGATTTCGGCCTCGCCGGGCAGGGCAAGCGCCTGGGCGCGGAATGCCGCTTCCAGGCTTTCGTCACCGGCCGAGCCGAGGATGGCATCGATGATCTCGGGTGCCAGCGGGGCCTGGGCCGCCTGGGATGGACCCCGGCTCGCCTTGGTCAGCGCCGCGCCGACGAGATCGTTGAGGATGCGCCAGCGGTTGAACAGGTTCGGGTCGAGACGGGCGAGGGCAAGGCGGTCGGCCTCGCTCTGGGCGTGATCGAGCGTCACCGGTGCCGAAAAGTCCCGGAGCACGGACAGATACGGGCGCTCGCTCAGATCTTCGAAGACGACGCTGTCTTCAGCCTCGGTCAGATGAATGACATCGCCTCGCAAAGCCGCGCCGGACACCGGTGCGGCATCCTTGTCCTGTCCGTTGGAGCCGACGAGGCCGAAGCGAATCGGAATATGCACCGGCGCGGTTCCGGTGGCTGCGGTGCCTTGCTGGAGCGTCTGCTTGAAACCGACCGTCAGACGCTCGGTCGCCGCGTCGTAATCCTCCGTGACGGTGAGGGTGGGCGTTCCCGCCTGGCCATACCATCGCGCAAGGTGGGACAGGTCCTCGCCGGTCGCGGCCTCGAAACAGGCGATGAAGTCCTCGATCGTCGCGGCGTCGCCGTCGTGGCGGTCGAAGTAAAGGTCCATGCCCGTTCGAAAACCGTCGCGGCCAAGGATCGTCGCGATCATCCGGACCAGTTCGGCGCCCTTGTCGTAGACCGTCGCCGTGTAGAAGTTGTTGATCTCGCGATATTCCGTCGGCCGGACGGGATGTTGCAGCGGTCCCTGGTCCTCGGGAAACTGATGCGCCTTCAGCCGCCGCACGGAGCTGATGCGCTGAACCGTGGCCGATCGTTCGTCGGCACTGAATTCCTGGTCCCGATAGACTGTCAGCCCTTCCTTCAGGCAGAGCTGGAACCAGTCGCGGCAGGTGATCCGATTGCCGGTCCAGTTGTGGAAATATTCGTGCGCTATGACCGTTTCCACGCCGGCATAATCGGTGTCCGTCGCCGTCTCGGGGTCGAGCAGGACATATTTGTGATTGAAGACGTTGAGACCCTTGTTCTCCATCGCGCCCATGTTGAAATCGGCGATCGCCACGATGTTGAAGACGTCCAAATCGTATTCGCGGCCGAAGCGCCGTTCGTCCCAGATCATGGACCGCCGTAGCGCATCCATGGCGTAGCCAGCCTGCGCGGCGCGGCCCTTTTCCGTGTAGATGCCGAGGCTGACGGGTTTGCCGCTCGCGGTGGTAAATCGCTCGTGGATCGAGTCGAGATCGCCGGCGACTATGGCGAAAAGATAGGACGGCTTGTTGAAAGGATCGTCCCAGACGGCGAAATGCCGATTGTCGGGAAGGGTGCCCGTCTCCGCCGGGTTGCCGTTCGACAGCAAAATGGGAGCGACCACCCGGTCCGCCTCGATTCTGACCGTGTAAGGCGCCAGCACGTCCGGGCGATCGAGGAAGTAGGTGATGCGGCGGAAGCCCTCGGCCTCGCATTGGGTGCACCAGATGCCGTTGGACCGGTAAAGCCCCATCAGTTTCGTATTGTTTTCCGGCACAAGCGACGTCGCGACGTCGAGCGTAAAGCGTCCGCCAGACGGCAGACCGGTGATTTCCAGCCGCCCGGGAGACGCCTCGTACCGGTCGCCATCCAGCGGCGTGCCATCCAGTGCCAGTCCCGTCAGCGTCAATTCGTCGCCGTCGAGGACCAGCGGGGCGGCGGCGTCGGCTCCCTCGCGCCGTTCAAGCTCGAGCGTCGTGTCGATATCGGCGCGACGCTCGAACAGCCGTATCGTCATCGCCACCGAATGCAGGACGAAGTCCGTTGCACGGTAGTCTTCGAGCTTGATGGTCTGACCGTCGTCGGTGCGAAGCATAGGGCGGTTCCTTTCGTATTGCAGCGGGAGGTAACCCCAAGCGGACGAATTGCCAACCGACCGATGGCGTCGTCGGTCGGCCGAGCGCCGGCATTCGGGATGGTGTCGACCCTCGACGGAAGTGGTTCGACGCAATAAGTGAGGCGTTCGAAACGCCGGTTGTGGCCTCGTCCCTACTCGCGCGCCGAACCGCAACGGCAGCGCATCCCCGTCCAGGAGCTTGTTCCCATGAACGTGATGACCCCGAAATTCGGCCTTGGCGCTTCGGCCCTGCGGAAGGAGGACGACGCCTTCATCCGGGGGAGGGGATGTTACACGGACGACGAAACCCGGCCCGGCATCCTGCATGCCGTGGTGGTGCGCTCGCCACATGCTCACGCGAATTTCACGATCACGGATGTCGAAGCCGTCCGTTCCGCGCCGGGCGTGCATCTGGTGCTGACCCATGCGGACGTCGCTGAACTCGGCGATGTGCCCTGTCAGGCATTGCTGGAACAGCCGGACGGCAGCAAGGTCTCGGCCCGCGACATTCCGGTGCTCTGCCGCGATGTCGTTCGGCATGTCGGCGATGCGGTGGCCTTCGTAGTCGCCGAATCGGCGACCCAGGCGGCGGACGCCGTCGAGCTCCTCGTCGTCGACTATGAGCCCCTGCCGGTCGTTGCCGATATCGAAACGGCGACGGCGAACGGCGCGGCGCCGGTATGGCCGGACAGTGACGGGAACATCGGCGGCCATCTCAACATGGGGGACAAGCAGCGGACCGAGGAGGCGTTCGCGAACGCGCCCCGGGTGACTGAGATCACGCTCCGTCAAAACCGTCTCGTCTGCAATTATATGGAACTTCGCTCCGCCCTTGGAGAGTGGTCGCAGGACGAGGACCGCTGGATTTTGACGACCGGCAGCCAGGGCGTTCACGGTATTCAGTCGGTGCTGGCCAAGAAAGTGCTCAAGGTCGACCCGTCGAAGGTGCGGGTCGTGACCAAGGACGTCGGCGGCGGTTTCGGGACCAAGGCGTTTCTGTACCGCGAACACGTTCTGGTGCTGGTGGCGGCCAAGCGCCTCGGCCGCCCGGTCAAATGGACCGGTGACCGCGGCGAGCATTTCGTCTCCGACGCGCATGGCCGCGACAATGTCGTTACGGCACGCATGGCGACGGACGAGGACGGGCGCTTTCTCGCTCTCGACATCGACCTCTACGCCAATATGGGGGCGTATCTGTCGCAGAACGGGCCGTTCATTCCCTATCTCGGCATGTCGATGGCGCCAGGCCTCTATGATATCGAGGCGGTCAATGTCGATTGCCACCTGGTCTACACCAACACCGTTCCCATCGATGCCTATCGCGGCGCCGGGCGTCCGGAGGCGTCCTATCTGATCGAACGGTTGGTCGATCGATGCGCGCGCGACATGGGGCTGGCCCGTGAGGAAATCCGGCGGAAGAACTTCATCCGCCCCGACCAGCTTCCTTATACGACGGCGGTCGGCCGCATGTACGACACCGGCGACTTCCAGGGCCATCTCGCCGAGGCGATGCGGCAGTCGGGCTGGCAGGAGTTCGAAGCGCGCCGGGAGAGCGCCAAGGAACAAGGCAAGCTTCGCGGCATCGGAATGGCCACCTATGTCGAAGCCTGCGCCTTCGCCGGCTCCGAGCCGGCCTATGCCGAATTGACCCCGGCGGGGCGCATCGAACTGAAGATCGGCACGCAGTCCAACGGGCAGGGCCATGCCACGGCCTACGCCCAGTTCGTCGCCGAGGCGCTGAATCTCGACTACGATCTGATCGACGTGAAACAGGGCGATACCGACGACACGCCGACCGGCGGCGGAACCGGCGGCTCGCGGTCGATCCCGCTCGGCGCGGTGTCGGTGCGGCGGGCGAGCCAGACCCTGGCGGACAAGATCAAGAAGCTGGCGGCGAACGAATTGGAGGCATCGATCGGCGATATCGAGCTCGACGGCGGAACCGCCCGGATCGTCGGCACCGACCGTTCGATTGATTTCGCCGCCATCGCGGCGGCTGCCCCGTCGGCCGAGGACCGCAAGGCCGTCGGGGAGTTCAAGCAGGACGAGGCGACCTATCCGAACGGCACCCATATCTGCGAGGTCGAAATCGATCCGGAGACCGGGACGATCGAAATCCTCGCCTACACGATCGTCGACGATTTCGGGGTGACGGTGAATCCGATGCTGCTCGCCGGCCAGATCCACGGCGGTGTCGCGCAAGGCATCGGCCAGGCCCTGCTCGAAAACGCGGTCTATGACGAGGACGGTCAGCTCGTCACCGCAAGTTTCATGGACTATGCCATGCCGCGTGCCTGGGACCTGCCGTTCTTTGCCTTCAAGACCCGGAACGTCCCGTCGACGACCAACGCGCTCGGCATCAAGGGCGCCGGCGAGGCTGGTACCATCGGCGCCGCCCCCGCGGTGATGAACGCGGTCGCCGATGCGTTGCGGCCCGCCGGCGTCGACCATATCGACATGCCGGCAACGCCGTTGCGGGTTTGGGAGGCGTTGCAGGCAGCTCGCTAAGGACTCCGCAGAGGGAAGCGACACAACGACCGGCCGGGTGCGTCCGCGCCGACAGCAAAATTGAGGCAGGAGAGGGGAGAGGATGGACAGTCGGCCGGCATCCGCCGAGTCGCCGATGCGCGGCATTCTTCTGAAATGCCTGTCGGTCGTGGTGTTCGTCGCCATGCAGACTTTGATCAAGGCGGGCGGCGAGGGCATCCCGGCCGGCGAGATCGTATTCTTCCGGTCGTTCTTCGCCCTGGTTCCGGTGGTTCTCTATCTCGCCTGGCTCGGCGATCTGAAGACTGCGCTCAAGACCGACAATCTGCCCGCCCATATCGGCCGGGGGCTGATCGGCGTCACCTCGATGGGGCTCGGTTTTTACGCGCTGACCCGACTGCCCTATCCCGAGTGGATCACCATCACCTATGGCGCGCCGCTGCTCACGGTCGTCTTCGCCGCCGTCTTCCTCAAGGAGGTCGTGCGCCTCTATCGCTGGACCGCGGCACTGATCGGTCTGGTCGGCATCGTGGTGGTGACGTTGCCGAAGCTGACCCTGGGCGGCGACGCCGTCGACGGCGCGGAGGCGATCGGCATTATCGCGGCCGTGATTTCGGCTGCGGTGGCGGCCGTCGCGATGATCCAGATCCGCCGACTCGTCCGCACGGAGAAGACCGCGACGATCGTGGTCTATTTCTCGCTGACGTCGTCCGGCATCGCGCTTTTCTCGATCTTTTTCGGGTGGGTGCTGCCGACATGGGAACAGGCGGTGCTGTTGGTCCTGGCGGGGCTGTGCGGCGGCGTGGGGCAGTTGCTGCTGACCTCGGCCTACCGCTTCGCCGATACCTCGACCATCGCGCCGTTCGAATACACTTCGATGCTGCTGGCCATCGCTATCGGCTATTTCGCCTTCGATGAGGCCGCGAGTTCGACGACGCTCGCCGGCGCTGCCATCGTCATTTCCGCCGGCATCTTCATCATCTGGCGGGAGCATCAACTGGGTATCGAGCGCTCGAAGGCCCGGCGGGTGACGCCGCCCAGCGGTTGAGAGAGCGCCGACAGCGCACCGTCATCGCATCGTGACATTGGCCCTTTAGGTGAGAGCAGAACCATTGCAAGATGGATTGTTCTTAACCTTTCAATAAAGGGGTCATTCGATGAACGAACATGTTGGAAACGGCACGGTCTTCCGGACCACGCAGCTTGAGGACGCGGCGGGCGAGGGTCATAATCCGACCGACAATCGCACGATGGGCGAGATCATTGCCGCGCGCTTCTCACGTCGTGACTTTCTGCGCGGTTCGTTGGCCGCGACGGCTATCGCAGCGACGGTGAGCCCCCTAGCGCTTGTCGCCGCCGACGAAGCGAAGGCGCAGAGCGCATCGGGATCGCGCTTCGACTTCACCGAAGTCGAAGCTGGCGTCGACGAAACCCACCATGTCGCCGAGGGCTACGATGCCGACGTGCTGCTGCGCTGGGGCGACGGGATCTTTCCTGACTCGCCCGAGTTCGATCCGACGGCCCAGACGCCGGACGCCCAGAATCGGCAATTTGGCTACAACAACGACTATGTCGGCTACGTCCCGATCGACGGCTCGTCCGAGCACGGCCTGTTGGTCGTCAATCACGAATACACCAACGATCATCTCATGTTCCCGGGGATCGTTACGGTGGACGGCGACAAGCTCGTCGTCGCCGAAGCCGACGAGAACCAGGTCAATGTCGAAATGGCCGCGCATGGCGGCTCGGTCGTCGAAATCCGCAAGGAGGGCGGCAAGTGGCAGATGGTGAAGGACGGCGCGAACAACCGCCGGGTCACCGCCGAAACCGAGATGGAACTCACCGGCCCCGCGGCCGGCGATCCGCGCATGCAGACCAACGCCGACCCGACTGGCCGCAAGGTTTTCGGCACGTTCAACAACTGCGCCGGCGGTGTCACTCCCTGGGGCACCTACGTGATGGCCGAGGAAAACTTTCACGGTTATTTCATGGGCGAATTGGCCGCGGATCACCGCGAGGCCAGGAACTACGAGCGCTACGGCGTGCCGGACGCGACCTATGCGTGGGGCAAGTTCCACGACCGCTTCGACGTTTCCAAGGAGCCGAACGAGCCGAACCGCTTCGGCTGGATCGTCGAGGTCGACGTGGAGGATCCGAACTCGGTGCCGAAGAAGCGGACCGCGATGGGGCGGTTCAAGCATGAGGGCGCGGAGTCGATCGTCAACGGGGACGGCCGCGTCGTCTTCTATCTCGGCGACGACGAGCGCTTCGACTATGTCTACAAATTCGTCACCGTGGGCACCTACAACGCCGACGATCGCGCTGCCAACATGGATCTGCTGGCGGAGGGCACGCTCTATGTCGCAAAGTTCGCCGAGGACGGAACGGTGGCCTGGCTGCCGCTGACCTTTGGCGAGGGACCGCTCACGGCCGAGAACGGCTTCGAAAGCCAGGCGGACGTGCTCGTCGAAACCCGCTTGGCCGCCGATTTTCTCGAGGCGACCAAGATGGATCGCCCGGAGGACATCCAGCCCAATGGCTCCAATGGCCGCGTCTACGTCATGTTGACCAACAACACCAAGCGCGAGGAGCCGAACCCGGCCAATCCGCGGGTCGACAATGCCTTCGGCCACATCATCGAGATCGCCGAGGACGGGGGAGATTTCGCCGCGACGACGGGCAAATGGGAAATCCTTCTCAAATGCGGCGATCCGTCCGTTGCCGAGGTTGGCGCGACGTTCTCTACCGAGACGACCAAAAACGGCTGGTTCGGTATGCCGGACAATTGCGCAATCGACAGCGAGGGCCGGCTGTGGGTCGCGACCGACGGCATGTCGCCGAAGAAGACCGGGCGCACCGACGGCTTGTTCGCCGTCGATACCGAGGGCGAGGCGCGCGGCACGTCGAAGCTGTTCTTCCGGGTGCCGGTCGGCGCCGAGATGTGCGGGCCGCTGCTATTGCCCGACATGCAGACCGCCTTCGTCGCGGTTCAGCATCCGGCGGATGGCGGCGAGGACTGGGAGGGCTTTGGCCGTCCGTCCTATTATGAGGATCCCTCGACCCGCTGGCCCGACTTCAAGGACGACATGCCGGTGCGCCCGTCGCTGATCGCCATCACCAAGCAGGGCGGCGGCAAGATCGCCTAATCGCGTATTTCGCTAAGGTTGAATGGGGGCGGCTCGCAGGGGCCGCCCCTTTCATTTGACGGGCAAGGGCTCGGCTTCGTCGAATTCCTGTGGCGCCTCGGCGCGCGGGTCGAGCGCAAAGCTCGTCGGAGTCTGGGTGCGGGCGAGCGGCGTCGTCTGGAAGTCGGCCCGCTCGTCGGCCGGCAGCGAGACCCGCCGGAAAGTGCGATAGAACGCATAGGCGGCATAGAGTGCCGCAGCCGTTCCGATCGACTGGAAGATGCCCCGCGGGCCGAAGGTCTCCATGAGATAGGCGGCGTAGAGCGGTCCGATCATCGTCCCGATCCCATAGAGGATGAGCAGGCCACTGGAGATCTTCACGAAGTCCTCGTCGGCGGCGTAGTCGTTGGCGTGGGCAACGGCGAGGGAATAGGTCGGGTAGATGATGCCGCCCAGCATGAAGGCGACGACGAAAAGTGCGATGGCCCCGGCGTCTGCGACGTACACGCCCGCCGTTGCCCCCGCGACGCCGATCAGCCCGGCGGCGGTCATGACATAACGCCGGTCGACCCTGTCCGAGATGCGTCCGAGCGGCACCTGGAACACGATGCCGCCAGCCATCGCCGCGACGACGAGGGTGGCAATCTCCGTCGTGGAAAGACCGGCCTTCTGACCGAAAACCGGCGCCATATTGTTCCATGCGCCGGAAAGAACGCCGGCCAATAACACGCCGATGAAAGCCACCGGCGAATTGCGGAAGATCAGACGCAGATCGATTTTCACGGTGGTCAGTGGCTTCGGGGAGGGGGCCTGCGACATGGCCGTCGGGATCACCGCCAGTGCGAACAAAATGGCGCAGAGCATGAAAGGAATGGCGAGTTCGGGTCGGCTCAATGGCATGACGTATTGACCGCCCATCATCGCCGCCATGGTGACGATCATATAGACCGAAAAGATCGTCCCTCGGGTCTCGTTGGTGACGCGCTCGTTGAGCCAGCTTTCGACGACCATGTAGGTGCCGGCCAAGGCGAAGCCGGCGAGGGCGCGAAAGAAGATCCAGGCGATTGGATCGAGGAAGATTGCGCATAAGAGCACCGAGATCGCCAGCAACGCGGCGAGACTCGAAAAGGTCCGCACATGCCCAGCCCGGCGCACGATCAGCGGCATCACGAAGCAGCCGAGCGTGAAGGCGATAGCGTAACTGGTGCCGAAAGCGCCGATTTGATAGCTCGACCAGCCCTCGATAGAGCCGCGAACCGGCAGGAGGATGCCCATCAAACCCGCGCCCGCCATCAGAAAGAAGGTCGAGAGAAGCAGCGAGACGATCGGCAGGATCTGGACGGGCACGGGCATAAAACTCGCCTTGGCTCAAGATGTCAGGGCGGCAGTCTGCCGACGCCGCGTTTCGGCGGGACAGCTAGGCCTTTGGAAGTGATTTGGCGAGGGCAAATCGTGACAAGAGCTTTCTCAGTCGGGCTTCATATTGCCGAGACAGATAAATCGGGATCGGCTAAGTTGCTGCCACCATGTGCGCTAGGATTCGGCAAACGATTCATAAGTCTCTGCTGCGGGCCCCGGGCGCGCTTTTGACGGTTCTGTTTCTCGCCGTGGCTGTGGCAGGGGTATGGGAGCCAGTGAAGCAGAATATGGAAGATTGGGTAGTGTGGGGGTGGCCTTACATGACTTCAATATGGTTCATCTTCGGCCTAATAGTTGTGCTTCTCTTGTGGTCGACTGCCATTTTCCACACAATGGAAAAAGATGATGCTTCACTTGAAGGTATCAAAGTTCCAAAGGGTATTCCAATGTCTGGCGATGATAATCGAAAGGGTTTTTTCAATAAGGCTCCGAATTTTGGCGTTCAGTCGTATAACGAAGCGCCGCAGCAGCGTCATGCGCCGCCTGATCTTACAGCATCAATAAGCCACTTGGCGGGTAGCGATACAACAATCCAGGTTAGGATTTACGGGCAGGATCATGAGATGCAAACGCTGGGGCGAGAGTTGGTCCAAGCGATCGCCGGCGCGGGTGTAAATGCCCTGCTTTTTGAAGGGGATCATGGTACTCGGTACCTTAGCGGCGTAGTGATCGAGCCTGCACCGAACGCAGCTTCCAGAGAAGCTGCTGTGCTTTTGGCAACGCGATTGTCAGATGGTGGTTTAAAGGTCGCGCTCACCGATGGTCCGCCCGTGTGGAAAGACCAGACTTTCATTCGCATCGGTGTAGGCGCAAATGGCTAGCGATGAGGGGCGCGCGAATGGCATTT
Organism: Aurantimonas sp. E1-2-R+4; assembly: GCF_036549515.1. Lineage (NCBI taxonomy): Bacteria > Pseudomonadati > Pseudomonadota > Alphaproteobacteria > Hyphomicrobiales > Aurantimonadaceae > Aurantimonas > Aurantimonas sp. E1-2-R+4. The sequence goes on from NZ_JAZHLK010000009.1 coordinate 46,080, forward strand.
CGGCGGAGGGAAGGTCTGAGACCCCGCAGAAGCCGCACTCGTAGTAGCAGCGGACGTCACGCAGTGGAACTTCGCCCTCCTGCCGATTTTCGCGCATTCATGGTGCTTTCCGCAGCGCGTTTCCATGTGTTCGAGACGTTTGTCAGCCAAATCGAAGCGGCGCCGGAACTCTTTCGACTTCGGTCCTTCGGTATCAGGGAGTAGTCGAGGCTACTTTCTTTTTCGGCGTTCAGCCCGCCCCGCGTTCCTCCGCAAGCCGGGTTTTCAGCGCCAGCAGGTCACGCCAGCTCAGTCGCTTTTGCGCGGGCTGGCGCAGCAGATAGGCGGGGTGAAGCATCGCCGTCGCGTCGATGGCCTGGTCGGCCTCGACTCCGAAACTATAGCGCGTCCATTGTCCACGGATGCGCAGAATACCCTCCTGCGAGCCAAGGAGCGCCTTGGAGGCGGGCGAACCGAGGCAGACGAGGATCTTCGGTTGCACCAACTCGATATGGCGCTGCACGAATGGCAGGCAGATCAGCGTCTCGGCGGGTGTCGGTGGCCGATTGCCGGGCGGGCGCCAGGGCACGGTATTGGTCACCCGGACGGCTTCCCGCTCCAGTCCGATCGCCGCCAGCATCCGATTGAGCAGCTGGCCCGAGCGGCCAACGAAGGGGACACCCGCCGCGTCCTCCTCCCGGCCGGGGGCCTCTCCGACAAACATCACGTCGGCGGTCTCGCTGCCGTCGCCGAAGACGGTCGACTTCGCGGTGATACGCAGATTGCAGCCGTCGAAGGCCTCGAGCGCGACCTGCAGCTCGGCGAGGTCGGCGGCCGAGCGCGCGCGTTCCCGGGCGTCGGCAACGGCGATGTCGTCCGGCACGGCGACGCGCGGGGTTGGAAACGCGGCGCTGTCCGACGGGCGCGCGACGGGCTTCGCGATGGCCGCCGGCGTGCGAGCGGGGCCGGCGGATTCGGGCCGGGTCTGTGGACTTGCGTTGCGCGCGCGTCTCGCTTCGATCTCGACTTGGGTCTCGGCGAAACGGTCGCGCGGCCGCTCGTCCAGAACGACGTCGATCCCGGCCGCGCGATACCATTCGAGCAGGGCGATGGCCGCGTGGTTGTTGGTCGATTGAATCTCGGCGCTCATGGCGTCTTCCTAGCCCATTCGGGCACGCGGCGCGACGGCTTGCCCGGGAACTTGCGCGCGTGCTCTCAATGGCCGACGGTCTGCGAAAACACGTTGATGACGATGACGCCCGCGAGGATCAGGGCCACACCGGCGAAGCCGGCGAAATCGATCGACAGCCGGAACCAGAACAGGTCGATGAGCGCCAGAAGCACGATTCCGGTGCCCGACCAGATGGCATAGACGATGCCAACCGGCAGGGTGCGAAGCGGCAGCGACAGGAAATAGAAGGCCAGCACATAGGCGCCGACCGTTACCAGCGACGGCACGAGGCGGGTGAAGCCAAAGGAAGACTTCAGCGCGGTCGTTCCGATGATTTCGCAAACGATCGCAACACTCAGATAGAGAAAATTCAAATCCGCCCCCCGCGCGATCGACACCGCTGTCTAGCACCGCCACGCGCGCTGCGGTCAAGCGGGACGGAGCCCAATAGAGCTTCGCATCACCGGATTGACGTCAAGGGCGATCACGATAGAACTCGTCCGGACACGCGGGAGCGCTAGTGTAGGGCGATCGGTGCGGTCGCTGGCCATGCAGCCGCAGCGATCGGCGGGAACCGGGACAAGGGATGAGACGATGAGTGAAGCCGAAACTCTGCCCGAACGCGAATCGATGGACTTCGACGTGGTCATCGTGGGAGCCGGTCCGGCCGGATTGGCGGCTGCCATTCGCCTGAAGCAGCTCGATCCCGAACTGACGGTGGTGGTCCTGGAAAAGGGCGCGGAAGTTGGCGCTCACATTCTGTCCGGCAACGTTCTCGACCCGTCGGCGCTGGATCGTCTGTTGCCGGAATGGCGACTGGAAGAGACGCCGATCAAGGCCGAAGTAACCGACGACCGATTCTATTTCTACGGCCCGCAAGGCTCGATCCGCCTGCCGAACTTCCTGATGCCGAAGCTGATGGGCAATCACGGCAATTTCGTCGTTTCGCTCGGCCTCGTCTGCAAATGGATGGCGGAAAAGGCCGAGGCGCTCGGCGTCGATATCTATCCTGGCTTCGCCGCGTCCGAGATTCTTTATGACGAGTCGAACGCGGTGATTGGCGTCGCGACCGGCGACATGGGCGTGACACGCGAGGGTCAGCCCGGACCAAGCTACCAGCGCGGCATGGCGCTGATGGGCAAATACGTGATGATCGGCGAAGGCGTCCGCGGCTCGCTCGCCAAGCAGCTGATCAAGGCCTATGGGCTCGACGAGGGACGCGAACCGCAAAAGTTCGGCATCGGCTTGAAAGAGCTCTGGGAGATCGAGCCGTCGAAGTCGAAGCCTGGCCTCGTCCAGCACTCCTTCGGCTGGCCGCTCGACGGCGGCACCGGCGGCGGATCGTTCCTCTACCATCTCGGCGACAATCAGGTTTACGTCGGCTTCGTCATGCACCTGAACTACAAGAACCCGTATCTCTCGCCTTTCGACGAATTCCAGCGGTTCAAGACCCACGCCGACGTGGCCAAGCTGCTCGAGGGCGGCAAGCGCATCGCCTATGGCGCCCGCGCGATTACCGAGGGCGGGTGGCAGTCGGTGCCGAAGTTGGTGTTCCCAGGTGGCGCGCTGATCGGTTGCTCGGCCGGCTTCGTCAACGTGCCGCGCATCAAGGGCGCCCACAACGCCATGACATCCGGCATGCTGGCGGCGGAAAAGGCGGCCGAGGCGATCAAGGCCGGCCGTTCGCACGATCGGCTGGCTGCGTATGAAGACGAGTGGCGCACGTCCCCGATCGGCGACGACCTGAAGCCGGTCCGCAACGTCAAGCCGCTCTGGTCGAAATACGGCACGATGCTCGGCATCGCGCTCGGCGGCCTCGATATGTGGACCAATTCGCTGTTCGGATTTTCCTTCTTCGGCACGCAAAAGCACGGCAAGCCGGATTACGCCTGCCTGGAGCCGGCGGACAAGCACGAAAAGATCGCATACCCGAAACCCGATGGCGTCTTGACCTTCGACAAGGTCTCGTCGGTCTATCTGTCCAACACCAATCACGAGGAGGACCAGCCGGTCCACCTGCAGGTGAAGGATCCGGCGCTGCAGCATTCGTCCGAATGGGCGGTCTATGCCGGCCCGTCGCAGCGCTATTGTCCGGCCGGCGTCTATGAATGGGTCGAGGAGAACGGCGCCGAGACGTTCGTGATCAACGCCCAGAACTGCGTCCACTGCAAGACCTGCGACATCAAGGATCCCAACCAGAACATCAACTGGGTTCCGCCCCAGGGCGGCGAGGGGCCGGTCTATCAGGTGATGTGAGGCGAGCCTGACCTGGTCGCGATCCTGCGGCTACTTTTCTGGTCGATCAGGCGGCAATTTCCGAGGCTCTGCGCAAGACCTCTTCCGCCCACTGGTTGAGGCTCTTGCCGGAAAGCTCCGCGGCACGCGCCGCCTTGGCGTGGATCTCCGGCGATATGCGGAACATCACGCGACCCGAATAGGGCTTTTGCGGCGCCTTTCCGATTTTCGCGCAAGTTTCGACATAGTCATCCACGGCATCGTGGAAAGCCGCCTTGAGTTCTGGAACGGTGTCGGCGTGAAACGTCACACCGTCATCGATCCCGGCGATGCGGCCGAAGAAAATCTCGTCCGCATCGTCGTATTCGACACGGGCCGCGTAGCCTTTGTAGGACATCGTGTTCATGGCTCGATTCCAATCTTGATGAGGTAATCGCGGGCCGCTCGTATCTGGTAACGTTTGGCTTCCTTGGCGGGGTGCGGCCGATGAAATGTTGCGACGGCGCCGTCGGAGTTGAACCGCACGCGCGACCCGGAACCTTCAACCAACTCACATCCGACGGACATGAGAAGCGCTTCGATGGACGCCCAATCCAGGGAACCGGAAACGGGCTCCGCGAAGATGGCGACCAGCGTCCTGCGATGCTTGCTATTCATGCAAGCAATATCGTGCTCGGTGCGATGGAATGCAAGCGGAAAATGCTAGCATGAAAGGGGAGGGCATACCGCGCAAATGCGACGTCGACGAGGCCGGATCAATCATCCAGAGCGCGTCGTTCCACTATCGATCGCTGCGGTTCGACAATGCCGGGCAGGGCGCTGTCGACACCGAAGGTCACCAGCAGCGGGAGATGGTCTGAGCCGGTCGCCGGTTGCCGCGCGACGTCGAGAATGTCGATACCGGGCGAAGCGAGAATATTGTCGATCGGCAGTCCCGCATAGGGCGCGAGCCGTCTGGTGAAGGGCTGGAAGAACCAACTTGGCCCGACATTCGGCACGATGTCCGTGCCGCTCGCGGCGGCGTAGGTCCTGAGCGCAGCGCTCCAGGGGGCGGCGTTGAAGTCGCCGGCAATGAGGACGGGCGTCCCGAGCCGGCGAAGTCGCCGGAGACGGTCTTGAAGCTGCCCGAGCTGGCGCCACTGCTTTCCCGGCCAGGGCCAGGTCAAATGTTGGGTGGCAATGGTGAGCGCTTGTCCGTTGAAATCGACGGTTCGGCTGGCGAATGTCCCGGGACGATCGCAATCCCCCGGATCGTCGCTCGCGAAGGGCCGACGCGACAGGATGACGACGTCGAAATAGGCGCGGGGGCCGGTGCAATCGAACCGGTAGGGATATCGCGCGGAGAGGGATTGCAGCAGCGGCCGCCACTCTTTCCGCGCCTCCTGCAGGGTCACGACGTCGGGTGAAAGCTCCCCAATGAGCCGAATTGCCGCTGTGCGATCGGTGGCGCTCCAGCGCAGATTCATTTGCAAAAGCGTGTAGCGAGCCGTGCCGCCGGGCGCCGACGCCAATGAGGCGGCGGGCAGCATGGCCGGATAAACCGAGAAAAGACCGAACGCGCCGAGAATGATCGCCGCCAGACCCGCCGTGACAGGTCGGATGACAAGCAGCGCGAGCCCGGCGAGCAACAAGAGCACGGCGAGATGCGCGCGAAAATGGGCCAGCGTATCGAAGAACGGGACGATGTCGCCGAAATAGCCGCTGGCGAACGCCAAAGCCGCGGCAAGCGCGAGCGCCTGGGCAAGGGCGCGGCTGACGCGGCGCCGGTCGGAGGGGCGGGGGCGAGCGGCCGACATGAGGCGCCTACTGGAACGCGGTCTCGAAGAACGAGCGGAGCTTGCGCGAATGCACCCGCTCGGAAGGCACCTCCGACATCAGCTCGAGGGCGCGCATGCCGATCCGCAAATGCTGTGAGACCTGCCGCTTGTAGAATTCCGTCGCCATCCCCGGCAATTTCAACTCGCCATGCAGCGGCTTGTCGGAGACGCAGAGCAGGGTGCCGTAGGGAACGCGGAAACGAAAACCGTTCGCCGCGATCGTCGCCGATTCCATGTCGAGGGCGATGGCCCGAGACTGCGACAGGCGTTCCACCGGCTCCTTGTGATCGCGCAATTCCCAATTGCGGTTGTCGATCGTCGCGACGGTGCCGGTCCGCATGATCTTCTTCAATTCGTAGCCCGACAGGCCGGTGATTTCCTCAACCGCTTGCTCCAGCGCCACCTGCACCTCGGCCAGCGCCGGGATCGGCACCCACAGCGGCAGGTCGGCGTCGAGAACATGGTCCTCACGCACATAGGCATGGGCAAGTACGTAGTCGCCGAGCTCCTGGCTGTTGCGAAGTCCCGCGCAGTGTCCGAGCATCAGCCAGGCATGCGGCCGCAGCACCGCGATATGGTCGGTGATCGTCTTGGCGTTGGAGGGGCCGACGCCGATATTGACCATGGTAATGCCGTGGCCGTCATCGCGTTTCAGATGATAGGCGGGCATCTGCGGCAACCGAAGCGGCGCCATGCCTTCGGCCGGCTCGCGCGTGCCGGCCGGGGTGACGACGTTGCCAGGCTCGACGAAGGCGGTATAGCCGCCGCCGCCCTCCGCCATCATTTCGCGCGCCAGCATGCAGAACTCGTCGACATAGAACTGGTAGTTGGTGAACAGGACGAAGTTCTGAAAATGCTCCGGTCGGGTCGCGGTGTAATGCGACAGCCGGTGCAGCGAATAGTCGACCCGTTGCGCAGTAAATGGGGCGAGCGGCAGCGCTTCGCCGTCGCGCGGCTCGAAATTGCCGTTGACGATCCGGTCGTCAGTCGCCTCCAGGTCGGGCACGTCGAAGATATCGCGCAAAGGGCGATCGAGTTTCTCGGCCAACCCTCCGTCGACGTAGGATCCTTCCCCGAAGGCGAAATGCAGCGGGATCGGCGTGGTCGAATCGCTAACCGTGACGGGCTGACCGTGATTGCGGATCAAGAGATCGATCTGCTCGATGAGATAGTGGTGGAAGAGGTCGGGTCGCGTGATCGTTGCGGCATAGCGGCCGGGTCGCGCGACGTGCCCGAAGGCGAGGCGCGAATCGACCTTGGCGTGGGTCGCCGTCGTCAGCGAGATCTCGGGGTAGTAGGCGCGGTAGCGCTTGCCCCCGAGGCCCTTCTCCAGAACGCCATCGAATGTGTCGGACAGGAAGGCGACCGACCGGTCGTAAAGCCGGGTGAGTTCGGCCACGGCCTCCTCCGCGTCGTTAAAGGGCCGTGGCGGCGCTGGCTCGGGGCTCTGGTAGTTGGGATCGGCCGGCAAGGGAAAGGGCTTGGTCATGCCTTGGTTTAGCCGGCTGGCGTGGCGCGGAGAAGACGAGCGACCTAAAATTTCGCCCGCGTCGTCGTTGGATCGCGTTCGAGCGGACAGACGATACCGATCCGGTAGCCGCAATCGCTTCCCGCAACCGAGGCAAAGGCGCTGCCGGGGCGGTTGACGGAGTTCTGGGCCAGAAAACTGAAGCTCACCCCAAAGAGTGCGATCAGCGCGGTGATGATTGTCAATCGCGTCATCATGGCGTCGTCCTAAACGATTTTCCTCATGTTTGCACGGGTTGCCTGAACCGAAGCTGAAGCGGTGTCGCCGGCCGGATGCCGATGATGAACGCAGCGTCCGGCGAAATACGGCTTTGCGCTTCGCCGTCGTGGCGCTAGGTCGGTGGGTAACGCCAACCCGGGATGACAGGAATTTTTGCGATGCCGACGCAGACCGATCCGATCAAGCTGTATTACTGGCCGACGCCGAACGGCTGGAAAATCTCCATCATGCTGGAGGAACTCGGCGTTCCTTACGATATCGAATACGTCAATATCGGCGCGGGCGACCAGTTCAAACCGGACTTCCTGGCGATTTCCCCGAACAACCGGATGCCGGCGATCGTCGATCCGGAGGGGCCGCGCGGCGCGCCGATCTCGGTGTTCGAGTCAGGCGCAATCCTGCAATATCTCGGGCGCAAGTTCGGCCAATTCTATCCGACCGAGGAGCGGGCCCGGGTCGCTGTCGAAGAATGGCTGTTCTGGCAGATCGGCGGCCTCGGCCCGATGGCGGGCCAAGCCCATCACTTCCGCAATTACGCGCCGGAGCAGATCGCCTATGGCATCGACCGTTATACGAATGAGGTGAACCGGCTCTACGGGGTCATGAACCGACGCCTGAAGGACAACGACTATCTCGGCGGCGCCGACTACTCTGTCGCCGACATGGCGGCGATCGGTTGGGTGGTGCCGTACAAGAACCAGGGTCAGGATCTGGAGGAGTTCCCGAATCTGCGGCGGTGGTTCGATGTCGTCAAATCGCGCCCGGCGGTGTCCAAGGGTTTGGACATCGGCAAAGAGGAGCGCGAGAAAATGAACCTGGCCACCGACAGCAACGCCCAGAGCGTCCTGTTCGGCCAGCGCGCCCGCGCCTGACTACAAAGGCGGGCCGCGTTCGTCGCGGTCAGCCAGAGATGCCGGCCCGCAAACTGCGGCGGGTCGGTTCACGAAAAGTCGCGCCGGCGGTCTCAGACGCGGACCCAGATTTGCGTCTTGCAGAAGATTTTCAAGGCGCAGCCGGTCAGCTTCAGCTGTCCACCTTCCACGCGCGCGCTGCCGTTATAGGTCCGGTCCTCGCGCGGATCGGTGACGGTGCCGATATATTCCACGCCGGCCCCCGACATCTGCCCGACCGACTTGCCCTTGTGCTCGCCGGTAATGACCTTGGCGCAATAGGCGTCGCCGCATGACGTCACCCTGACGATGCCGCCTTCCGGCGCGCGCCATTTGCCGACGATCGGCTCGGCCGACAGCGTCGGCGACGTGATAGCCGCGATAGCCGTGACGGCGAGAAGTAGCTGGCGCATGCTCTGTTCCTGTTCGCTGGGACGTCCCCAGGCGAACAGTATTGGCGGATTTGGGCAGCACGGTGGCCCGGCTCGGGAGTGCCGGCATCACGCGACCGAGCGCATCGTGAGAGTTTCCAGTAGTCGGCCGCCGTCAGAGACGGTTGAGGCTCTGCGATCGGCAGAACAGGCCGCCGAGCACACAGCCCGAGATCGACAGCGTGTTGCCGGAGAGGCTGCCCTTGCCGGAATATTGCTTGCCGCCCTTGGTGTAGTCGGTCACCGAGCCGGCATATTGACCGCCGCCCTTGGGCTGCATCTGGCCGAAGGTTTTGCCCTTGTAGGGGCCGTTCGTATAGGTCAGGCAAAAGGCGCCGCCGCAGGGCGCGATCTTGGCGTCATAGCCGGACGGCATCCGCCATTTGCCCTCGATCGGATCGGCGTGGGCCGCTCCGGCCATGGCAAGGCTGAAGCACGCGGCCGCAAGGAATACTCGTCTCATTTCTTCCTCCCACGGAAACAACCGGGCGACAGGCTGCCGTCCGCCATATTCCCTTGACGTAAGCGTAATTGAATCGCGGAAAATCGCAAGTGACCCGGAGCGGGGCAAAGAGCCGGAAACGCCGCGCCGGGCGCTGGCCCTTGTGGAAACGCGGTTAGCGTTCGGTAAAGCCAAGAACCGACTGATTGGAGTTGATTTTCGGAATAACCTATTTGTCTCATACTGTTACGCAATATGACGGAAGCTTTTCCGTCGGCGATGTTTAAGTCTAATTAAGCTCGAACTTTAATCGCCTTTTCAGTCGTGCCGGTCATTCTGACGCTATCGGACAGCAGCCCGATCAATAGCGACAGGGACGCAAAGACAATGGCTCGCATCGACTTCCAGAACTATTCCGAACCGACGGTCAACGGCGCCGCATTCGTCGACGCCGACATCCTCCTCGACCTTGGTATGCGGGCGGCCTCGGGCCGCGATGGCGCGGTGAATTTCATCGCCGCCCACATGTATTTCAATCTTGCCGACCGCAAGGGCGCCGAGGATGCGGCCTTCCATCGCCAGGATATCGCCGGACAGATGTCGAAGTCGGAGATCGCGGCGGCGCTACGCGCCGCTCGCGAATGGCTGACCCTTCACTGAGCGTCGACGTCACCCGGCCTTGGGCGCGCCGACTTCATCGATCGCGCCGGCAAGCGCGGTCTCGAACAGGGCGAGATCCTCGTCCCGTCCGACCGTGACGCGGATCATCCGATCGAGCGGAGCCACACCCGGCATCCGAATGAAGACGCCGCGGCGGATCACCGCCTCGAGCAGCGCGCGGGCATAATCGCCATCGCCGCCGCAATCCATGGCGACGAAATTCGCCGCCGAGGGCAGGGGCGTCAGCCCGGCCCGCAGGGCGATAGCGGCCAGCCGATCCCTCGCCGCCACGATCCTCGCCACCGCCGCGCGCAGATAATCCTGATCCTTCAACGCCGCCAATGCCCCGGCTTGCGCCACGCGCGACACGCCGAAATGATTGCGCACCTTGTCGAACTGAACGACGGTGTCGGCCTCTCCGATCGCATAGGCGATCCGCATGCCGGCCATGCCGTAGGCTTTGGAGAAGGTGCGAAACCGCAGGAGATTGGGCCGCATCAGAGTGATGGGCGGCAGCGCCGACGCCGGCGCCAGATCGCTATAGGCCTCGTCGAGAACGAGAATCGCCTCCTCCGGAATTTCGTCGATCAGGCGCTCGACTGCCCTCGCCTCGTGCCAGGAGCCGGTCGGATTGTCTGGGTTGGCGAAATAGACGAGTTTCGGACGCAGTTCCCTGGCCCGCTCGATCAGACCATCGATATCCTCATGATCGTCCGACCGGTAGGGGACGAAGTCGACGGACGCCCCATAGCCGGCCGCGTGATAGTTGAAGGTCGGATAGGCGCCGCGTGACGTCACCACGACGTCGCCCGGCGTGCAGGTGAGCCGCACCAGATAGCCGAGCAGCCCGTCGATGCCTTCCCCGACCGTTATATTGTCGAAGCCGATGCCGAGATGGTCGGCGAGCGCCTGTTTCAGCTCGAAATTCTCCGGGTCGCCATAGGCCCAGCTTCCGCGCGCCGCCTCGGCCATGGCCCCGACGGCGTTCGGCGACGGGCCGAAGACGCTTTCGTTGGCGCCGAGCCGCGCCTTGAACGGCACCCCGGTGCGGCGCTCGATCGCCTCCGGGCCGACGAAGGGGATAGTGGCGGGAAGTGACCGGGCGAGGCTGGTGAAGAGTGTCATGGCGATCCGGATCAAGGGCTAAGCGCACAAAGCGGAATCAATTGGCTACGAGGAGTGGCTGTGATGTTGATTCAACGCGGCGGTCGCCTGTCGGTCCGTCCGTTGCGGCGACGTCCAGGTATCACTCGGGATCGATGCGCTCGAGCCCTTTGGCGAAGCGTCGCGCGTTGGCGACATAGTGCTCGGCGGCGGCCTTGAGCCCGGCGACCGCTGCATCATCGAGCGTGCGCGCCACCTTGGCCGGCGCCCCGACGATCAGCGAATTGTCGGGAAACTCCTTGCCTTCGGTCACCAGCGCATTGGCGCCGACGATCGAATTCTTGCCGATCCGGGCGCCGTTGAGGACCGTCGCTCCCATGCCGATCAGCGAATTCTCGCCGATAGTGCAGCCATGGACGATGGCGCCGTGGCCGATCGTGCAGCCGGCGCCGATGGTCAGCGGAAAGCCGGGGTCGCTGTGCAGGGTGCAATTGTCCTGGATGTTGGTGTTCTCGCCGATCGTCATCCATTCATTGTCGCCGCGCAGCACCGAGCCGAACCAGATATTGGCGTTTCTGCCGAGGCGCACCCTCCCGATGACATGGGCGCCGGGCGCAACGAAGAACTCGCTCTCGGGCGAGGTTTCGGGGCGGTCGCCGTCGAGTGCGTAAAGGGGCATCAGCAAATTCCTCCGGTTGCGGCGGCGAAACTGCGTCAGGCGCGGGTCGGAATCAAGCGTTTCGCCGATCCGTCAGCCGGCGACGGCCGACAGCATCGCCCTGGTGATGGACTGGCGCACCGAGCCATAGTCAGACCACGGGTCGGCGTCCTGTAACCGCTGCAGCACAGCATCAATGTCGAAGCCATTGGCCGCGTCGAGCGATTCCAGCTCATCCCACCCGACGGGCGTTGCCACCGGCGCCCCCGCGCGCGAGCGCGTGGAGTATGGAGCGATGGCCGTCGCGCCGCGCTCGTTGCGCAGCCAGTCGATGAAAATCCGGCCCTTGCGCTTGGCCTTGGACATGGTGGCGACGAAGCGCTCCGGCTCGGTGTCGGCCTGGGTTTGGGCAAAGCCCTTGGCGAAGGCCTTCAGCTCCGTCCAGCCTTGCCGCCGTTCGAGCGGCACGACCACGTGCACGCCCTTGCCGCCGGTGACCATGGCAAAGCTCTGGAGGCCGAGATCGGCGAGCCGGTCGCGAAGATCGAAGGCCGCCGTCTTCACGTCGGCAAAGCCCAGGCCTTCGTCCGGGTCGAGGTCGAAGACCAGCCGGTCGGGCCTTTCCAATCGGTCGTTGCGTGCGCCCCAGATGTGGAATTCCAGCGTGCTCATCTGCACCGCCCCGACGAGAGCAGCGGCATCGGGCATGGTCAGATAATCGGCGGCGGCGCCATCTTTTTCCGGCACGGCCACGGTCTTCACGGGGTCGGGGAAGCCACCGGTGTCGTGCTTCTGGAAAAAGCAGTGCTTGTTGCGCCCCTGCGGGCAGCGCACCAGTGAAACCGGGCGGTTTCCGGCATGTTCGAGCATACGCTCCGCGACGGCCTCATAATAATGCGCCAGATCGAGCTTGGTGACGCCCTGACTGTCGTAAACCACGCGATCCGGGCTGGTGAGCCTGACACCGGCGACGGTGGCGGGCGCGCTGCCGGAGCGACGGGAGACTGATGGGGTGGCGCTGGTCGCCCGTTCTGAGTCCGCGACTTGCGTCCGTTTCGGTCGTTCGTCTGCCACGGCTTCGGCCTCCTTGTCCTCGCGCAGGCCCCTGAACACGCCGTGGCGGATATGGCCGTCGGCGGTGAGCTCGGCGAAGTCGATCTCCGCGACGAGCTTCGGCGTGACGAAACGGGCGCCGCGCTCGACGTCCTTCGGCAGCGCATCGAAGGGCGAGGTCTGGCGGGAGAAGGCGTCGAAGCGCTCCGCGAGGTCCTCCAGTGTCGGTTGATCGAAACCGGAGCCGACCCGGCCGCGATAGCGCAAGCCGCCGTTCTCCATCACGCCGACGAGAATCGAGGAGAAGGCGCGACCTTTCTTGTCCGAGGGTGACCAGCCGCCGATGACGAATTCCTGCCGCCTGGTGCATTTGACCTTCAGCCAGGATTTGCCGCGTCCCGATCGGTAGGGCGCGTCGGCGCGCTTGGCGATAATACCCTCGTGACCCGCTCCGCAAATTTTCTCAAACACCGCCGGGCCGCTGCCCAAAACGTGCTCGCTATAAAGAAGCAGATCGGAGGGCGTACGATCCAGCAGCGCCTTCAGCGCGGTCTTGCGCTGGGCGAGCGGCCGGTTGGTCAGATCCTTGCCGTCCAGATGCAGCAGGTCGAAGCAGAAACAAGCAAGGGGGCCACCCTCGCTGAGATGCCGTTGAAGTGTCGAGAAGTCGGTTTTTCCGTTGTCATCGAAGGCGACGATCTCGCCATCGATCAGGGCATTGCCGCAATCAAGATGCTTCGCGGCCTTGGCGACCGGCCCGAACTTGTCGGTCCAGTCCTTTTCGTTGCGGGTCCAGCACCGCACCTGCCCTTTGCCGACCGCGATGATGACGCGGTAGCCATCATATTTCATCTCGTGCAGCCAGTCGCCGCCGTCGGGAGCGGCGTCGACCAGCGTGGCCAGCTGTGGCGCATGGAATCGCGGGAGCGGCAGGGAGGGGGAGGACTTTGCTTCCGGCTTCGTCTCGGCCGCCTGCTTGGCGCCGGTTCGGCTGGATTTGGTCGCGGGCTCGCCGGGGCGCCGGGTCTCGGCCCAGCTTTCGTCGCCCTTGGCGATCGCCGCCATAGTGCGGCCGGTCTTGATGCTGGTGTCGGCGCTGAGGAGGTTGCGGCGCCGGTCGACCGCCTCGTCCTTTTCCTTGATCAGCAGCCAGTTCTCGCGCGTCTCCTTTTCGCGTGGCTTCATGCGCACCAGCGCCCAGTTGCCCCGCATCCGCTCGCCGGACAGGCGCATCTTCAGGCTGCCTTTCTCGAAACCCTTTTCCGGGTCTTCCAGCGGCTCCCAGGAACCCCGGTCCCAGAGCATGACCGTGCCGCCGCCATATTGGCCCTTCGGAATGGTGCCCTCGAAGGTCCCGTAATCCATCGGGTGGTCCTCGGTCCTGACCGCCAGGCGCTTGGCGGCCGGATCGAGGCTGGGGCCCTTGGTCACCGCCCAGCTTTTCAGAACGCTGTCCCATTCGATGCGGAAGTCGTAATGAAGCCGGGTCGCGGCGTGCTTCTGGACGCAGAAGAACAAGGCGCCATCGCCGGGAGGCGGATTTGCCGATCCCGAGGGTTCACGGGTCTTGGAGAAATCCCGTTTCTCACGGTAGGTGCCGAGGAGCTCGTCGCCCTTTGCTGCCATCGCGCCGATCCTCAGGCGCTTTTGCGCCGGCTGGACGGACTCTTCGTGGCCGGTTTCGCGGACTTCGCGGATTTGCCCGAGGCGGCGGCGGGCGACTTTGTCGCCCGTGCTTTGGCGGGTGGCTTCCGATCCCTCGCTGCCGCAGCCTTCACCCCGGCGGAACCGCCGTCGCCTTCCAGGCTCTTCTTCAACGTCGCCATCAGGTCGACCACGTTGCTGCCTCGGTCGGATGGTGCCGGTTCGTCTTCCTCGATGGCGATCGTCGCCTTGCCACCCTTCTTGCGCTTCTCGGCGATCAGTTTCTTCAGCGCGTCGGTGTAGTGGTTCTTGAAAGCGGATGCGTCGAAGGGCGCGGATTTCTTGGCGATGAGCTGGGTGGCGACGTCGAGCAGGTCTTCGTCGGTCTCCGCATCGGAGATGTCGGAGAAGATCGAATCCGATTTGCGGACCTCGTCCTCATAGTGCAGCGTCTCGAGCAGGAGGCCGTTGCCGCACGGGCGCAGCGCAATGAGATACTCCTTGCCGCGTAGCGAGAGCTGGCCAAGGCCGGTCTTCTGCGACTGGCGTAACGCGTCGCGCACCACCCGGAACGCATCCTCGGCAAGTTCGTCCTGGGGCACGACGTAATAGGGTTTGTCGAAATACAGCGGCGGGATGGAGCAGGTATCGACGAACTGGACGAGTTCCAGCGTCTTTTTCGTCTCCAGCTTGACGTCCTCGATCTCCTCGTCGGTCAGGAGAACATATTCGTCCTTGCTGATTTCGTAGCCCTTGACGATCTCGTCCTTGTCGACCGGACCGATCCCCTCGACGACCTTGTCGTAATGAATGCGCTTGCCGCTCTCCCGGTGGATCTGGCGGAAGCTGATCGACGCACCGGTCTGGGTGGCCGAGAACATTTCGACGGGAATCGAGACAAGCGACAGGCGAATCTGCCCTTTCCAGATGGGACGTGGCGCCATTTTTTTAACTCCGGACACGATGACTGCCGCTACGGGAGACAGAACGGCGTGAAGGCCCGACTCGTTCCGGCGAGCCGTGAGCATTCCCGCGCCGCCCGGCAGGCGTCCCGGGGGGCCTGAAAAATCGAGGCGCGCTTCGTCCCCTCTTGCCAAGGGCAGGTGCGCGGTTAAGCAGAGACAATCGATGAATCAGCCAAGGCGCTGCCCTTGATCCGAATCCTTCACACCGCAGACTGGCAGATCGGCAAGCCGTTCGGCAATTTCGAGCCCGACCGCCGGGGCGAACTGCGCGCCGAGCGTTTCGCCGCCGTCGCCCGCATCGCCGCGCTGGCCGAGGAGCGCGGTTGCGACGCCGTGCTCGTAGCCGGCGACGCCTTCGACGACAATACCGTGCCGGATCGTGACCTCAACCGCACGCTCGACGCCATGGCCGGTTTCGGTGGCCCATGGATCATGCTGCCCGGCAATCACGACGCCGCGCTGAGCGTTTCGGTCTGGACCCGCCTCCGCCGGCTAACGACCAGGGCGACGATCGTGGTCGCGGACCGCCCCGAACCGGTGGTTCTGAAGGACGGGGCGCTCGTCATCTTCCCGGCGCCGCTGACCCGCCGCCGCGAGGGGGCGGATCTCACCGAATGGTTCGATCACGCCGCGACGCCCTCGTCTGCGGTTCGTGTCGGTCTTGCCCATGGCGCGGTGCTCAACCGGCTGCCGGAGAAGGCCGAAGCCGGCAATCCGATCGCCGACGACCGGGCCGACAAGGCGAAGCTCGACTATCTGGCGCTCGGCGATTGGCATGGCTTCGTCGAGATCGCGCCGCGCACCGTCTATTCCGGGACCCCGGAGCCGGATCGCTACCCCGCCAACGCACCGGGTCATGTCGCGATCGTGGAGATCGACGCGCCGGGCGTCGCGCCCCGGATCGAACGGGTCCGCGTCGCGCGTTTCGATTGGCGGTCGATGGATGTGCGACTGGACGGCGGCATCGGCGCGCTCGACGATGCGCTTGCGGCGTTGACGCGTCCGGGCGAGACGCTGCTCGACCTGACGCTGTCCGGCAGCCTGTCGCTGCGCGAGCGGGTTCGGCTCGATGAAGCGCTCGCAGGCTGGCAGGCGCGCCTGTTCGATCTGCGCTTGTCGGACGAGGGCCTTCTGGACGAGCCGGACGAGGAGGATCTCGACCATATCGACGTCGGCGGATTCGTGCGCGTCGCGATCGAACGGCTGCGGGCGAAGGCAGCCGATCCGCAAGACCCCGAGCGCGCGGCGGCCCAGCTGGCGCTGCGGATGGCCTATGTCGAACATCGGCGCCTCTCGGGGAGCGATTAGCCGATGTACCTGAAATCGCTCCAACTGACGGATTTCGCCGGTGTCGGCTCGGTCGATCTGCCGCGGTTCGAGCCCGGGCTCAATGTCGTGGTCGGCGACAACGAAGCCGGCAAATCGACGCTGTTGACCGCGCTCAGGGCGGCCTTCTTCCAGAAGCATCGCGCCGGCGGTGAGGCCGTGAAGATGCTGGCCCCGTACAATCGTCAGGCGCGGCCGGAAGTCGCGGTGGAATTCGATATCGACGGCACCGCCTATACGCTCCGCAAGGCATTCGTTCAGCGTCCGTCGGCCGACCTGTCCTGGCCGGGCGGAAGCCTGTCCGGCGACGCGGTGGAAGAGCGGCTGGCCGAGCTGTTCCGTTTTTCCCATCCCGGCCGCGGCGATTCCAAGCTCAGCGAGCATCAGGGTGCGTTCGGCTTGTTGTGGGTCGAGCAAGGGCGCTCGACCGGCGGCCTCGATATCGGCGTCGGCAAGGATGCCGTCACCGCCTCGCTGGAGGGGGAGGTCGGCCAGATCCTCGGCGGTGAGCGCGGCCGGTCGCTGGTCGCCGCCACAAAGGCGCTGCAGGATCGCTTCTTTACCGACACGTTGCGCGTGGCCTCGGCCTCGCCGATCCGCCAGGCGGAAGAGCGGCGCGAGGCACTGCGCACGGAGCTCCAGGCGAAGCTGGCTCTTCGCGCCGACTATGACGAGAAGCTCGACCGGCTGCGGCGCCGGCGCGAAACGCTTCTGTCCTACGAGCGCGACGACGCGGTCGCCAAGGCGGAAGCCGCGGTCGAGGCGGCGGAGGCCGCGTCCCGGGCCGCCGAGAGTCTCGACCGGGAACGCGGCGAGGCCGAACGGGAGCTTCGCCACGCGCTTGCCAAGCGCGACGGCGCCGCCGAAATCCTGCGCCAGCGCGACAAACTCATCGAGACAAGAGGACGCGCGACGCAGGCGGCGGAGGCAATCGCCGCATCCCTCGATGCGTTCCGCGCGCGGGCGGTCGAGGAGCGCTCGGAGGTCGCGCGGCTCGAAGCGCGGCGGGCCGAAGCCAAGGCCGCCGCCGATCAGGCGGAGGCGGCGGACGAGGCGATTCAGCTTCGGGCCGAACTGTCCCGCAAGCAGGACGAGCTGGCCAAGGCTCGCCAACGCATCGAAGCCGCGCGCGGGATCGAGGAGGAGTTGGCCGAGTTGCGCCGCGCCGCGAGCGGGGCCGGCCTCGATCAAAAGGCGCTGGCGGCGATCGAGGCGGCGGAGCAATCGCGCCGCGAGGCTGCGATCAGACTCTCTGTCGCCGCGCCAAAGCTTCGGTTTGAACCGTCGGCCGGTCAGGCCGTGCGGGACGCGGCTGGCGAGGCGGTGGCGACGGAGGGATCAGTCGATATCACCGGCCGCAGCGTTTTCGATCTGGAAGGCTTCGGCCGGATCGTCATCGAGCCCGGCGCCGACGCGGGGGCTGTGGCCCGCGATGCCGCGACGGCGGAGGCCGCATGCGCCGGGCTGTTCTCCCGGCACGGGGTTGCCTCGCTGGAGGAGGCGCGCCGGCGCGTTCAGGCCGCCGAGGAGAGGCGGATCGCGGCGGACACCTTGAAGGCACGGCTCGGTGCCATCCTGCCCGAAGGCCTGTCCGAGGCTGCCGCCGCGCTCGAGCTTCGCGAAGGCGAGATCGCCGAGCGCAGCGCGACGATGGGGGCGCCCACCGAGGAAAACGAGACGAAGGCCGACCCATCGGACAGTCGAGCCGCGCGCCGGACCGCAAGGGCCCTGCTGGAGGCCGCGGATGCCGAACTCGACGGTATGCGCCGCAGGGCGGCCGAATCTTCCGCCCAATTGGCGACGGCTGAGGGCGAAGCGGGGTTTCGCCAGGCGGAGGCCGAGCGGCTGCGGCGCGAGCATCTGGAGGCCGAAGCGAAGCGGAGCCGGGCGGCGCTGGCCGAAGACCTGGCCGCCGCGGAAGTCGAGCGGACCGCCAAGGCCGTGGTTCTCGATCAGCGTCAGCGCGAACTGGCGGGCGTCGATCCCGAGACTGTCGCCTTGACCCTTCAATCCAAGCGCCGGGCACTGGTCGAGATTCGCCGCCAGGTCGTGGCCCTGCGCGAGGAAGCGGCCGCGCTGGAAGGTGAACTCGGCGGCCACGGGCTGACGGCGCTTGGCGAGGACATCGACCGGATCGAGGGCGAGGTCACCGTCCTCGAACGACGCCTGGGCCGTCTCAACGTTGAGGCCGAGGCGTCGAAGCTGCTGCATTCGACGCTGCTCGCCGCCCAGCGCGAGGCGCGCGAACATTGGCTGGGACCGATCAAGACGCAGGTGGCTCCCTATCTGCGGCTGATTCATCCAGGAACCGAGATCGAGCTCGACGAGACGACGCTGGAAATTAGGGGGCTGCATCGCGCCGGGGTCGAGGAACATTTCCAACGCCTTTCAGCCGGCGCGCGCGAGCAGGTGGCCGTGGTCACACGAATCGCGCTGGCGCAGGTTCTGAAGAAGGGCGGCCATCCGGCGACGGTGATTCTCGACGATGCGCTGGTCAATACGGACGAAAAGCGCCTCGAGCGCATGCATCTGGTGCTGCAAAAGGCGGCCGAAGACCTGCAAATTATCGTCCTGACCTGTCGGGAACGGGATTTTCGCGGACTTGGGGCGCCGTTGTTCAGAATCTGAAGGCGGCGAGCCGAGCCGATTCGGCCCCCACGCCGTTTTTCGGGGCTATTTGGCGCTCATTTTGGCTGTTTTCGCCAATTCCTTAACGGCGGGTAAACGAAAAAGTGGCATCGCCGCAACAGGGGTGTGTCCAAAGCGTCCCATCCGACCCATTGTGGCAATTAGGCGATTGCATCCGATCCGGCGCTGGATAATGTCGCGTCAGAAAGATCGCGGGGACAAAACGCTTCGGACTTTCGCAGAAGGGGATGGGGCAGGGAAGGCTGTCCTTCATAAACAAGGCCCAACCCTAACCTATAATTTGACTGGAGGTCAGAACATGAACATTAAGAGCCTTCTTCTCGGCTCCGCTGCGGCACTCGTCGCAGTCTCCGGCGCCCGCGCTGCGGACGTTATCGTACCGGTCGCCGCCGAGCCTGCTGACTACGTCCGCGTCTGCGACGTTTACGGCACCGGCTTCTACTACATCCCGGGCACCGAGACGTGCCTGTCGGTCAGCGGTTACGTCCGCTTCAAGTACAGCGTGCAGGATCTCGACCTGTCGAACAGCACGCTCCCGGCCTACATCGACCGCACTAACGCCGAAGGCGACGACTACGCTGCCTACAGCTCGGTTCGTGGTCGTCTGAACTTCGACGCTCGCGAAGAGACCGAACTCGGCACCCTGCGCGGCTTCCTCCGCGTTCAGGCTACCAACATGGCCGATGGCGACGCCAGCTTCGACATGGACCTGGGCTACATCCAGCTCGGTGGCCTCACCATGGGTTACCTCGACTCGCTGTGGTCCGAGGGTGACGGTCTCTTGACCGACACAGACTCCTCGATCGGCGACCTCACGGTCAACCGGGTGTCCTACACCTACGCCGCGAACGGCTTCTCGGCCGCGGTTTCGCTCGAAGACGACGCAACCGGCGATTTCGCTCCGGACGTGGTCGGCAAGCTGGCCTATTCGGGCGGCTGGGGCTCGATCTACATCGCCGGTTCGTATGACGAGGAGGTGCTTCTGCCCTCCCCGCTCGTCTTCGGTCGGGTCGGTCTGCGCGGCCATCTCGCCAACATCGATGTGTCCGAAATGGACGGGTTGATCGTCAACGACGGTGAGGGTGCATTCGCGGTCAAGGGCGGCCTGTCGCTCAAGGACCTCGTAATGACCGACTCCGAGCTCAAGATCGAAGGCAGCTACGCCTTTGATCCGTCGGCTTACTCGACCCTCAGCGTGTTCTCGGGTCCGTTCGGCGTGACGCTTCCTGTCGAGTGGTCGGCTGGCGCCGGTTATGCTCAGTCGTTCGGCAAGCTCGGCGTGGCCGTGTCCGGCCTCTACGGCGAGACCTTCGATCTGTCGACCGGCAACACGGCGTTCGCCTATGGCGCTCCGCTCCCGGGCAACGCGCAGTTCTACCAGATCGTCGGCAACGTCGGTTACGAGATCACCAACAACTTCGACATGCTGGCTGAAATCTCGTACACGGATCTCGAGTTC
This sequence comes from Aurantimonas sp. E1-2-R+4, assembly GCF_036549515.1. Classification (NCBI taxonomy): domain Bacteria; kingdom Pseudomonadati; phylum Pseudomonadota; class Alphaproteobacteria; order Hyphomicrobiales; family Aurantimonadaceae; genus Aurantimonas; species Aurantimonas sp. E1-2-R+4. Next base: position 66,310 of record NZ_JAZHLK010000009.1, read on the forward strand.
GACAACTCGCCGCGTGCGATTGCCACTTTCGGTACGGACAACGTCAGCCAGACGGCTGGTTTCCTGCAGTTCATCCGCTCCTTCTAATCGATCGAGCATTGCAGATAAGGGAGCCCGGCGTTCGCGCCGGGCTCTTTTTTGTGTCGATTTTTGCGCGGATAGATGCCTCCGCCGGACCTGTTGCCGGGCGAACCGCGGCTGCTAGACTATGGAATGGCTATGCCGCCTGCGCGGAGCGCCAAACCCATCGGTTCTCGTCAGGAAGCTTCTCCTCCTTGTGACGGGAGCGCTGGGGTTCGGTGCCATTGCCGCGGGCAAGGCCCGGCCGGGCGATGGTCTCGCGAGACAGGGCAGCCAGACTGAGACAGCGCCGATACGGGGATGACGGAGCCAGGGCACTCCGGGCGTGAGGACGTCGATCCCTCCGCAACCACGTCTCCTCTCAAGCCAAAAGATAGAAAACCGAAATTCCGTTCGCCTGCTGCTCAAGCGGGCAGGGTATGTTGCCGAGTCGCGAGGGCCATGCCGGCCAAGCCTTTGGCGAGAGACGGTGCTGCTTCCACGAAAGGTGCGGTGTAGAAACCGGAGACCGGCAGTCGAGCGATCGCTGCTGGAGCACGGCAGCTGTCATTTCGATCAGATTACCGGCTGGGGCGCATCCGAATCGCGCTGGATCGCGCAAACGGTCGGCTTTGCCGGAACCGGTCGGGCGCGATGGGGGAGCAAGCTGGCGCGGGAGTTCGCAGGCGATCAGAGACAGCCGGCGCCGTGGGACCCGTCACTGATGCAACGGGTCCCTGGAGCCAGGATCAACCGGTCCGCCCGAAACGCAGATCGCGTTCGACGTCGACGCTCGCGCCGAGCCGCATCTTGTAGACCTGATAGTTCTCGATGATGCGCTGGACGTAGTTCCGCGTCTCGGTGAAGGGGATGCGCTCGACCCAGTCGATTACCGCGTCCAAGGACTTGCCGCGGGGATCGCCGAAGCGCTCGATCCACTCGCGTGCCCGCCGTGGCCCGGCATTGTAGGCGACGAAGGTGAGGACATAGGAGCCGCCGAAATCGGCGATCTGCTCGCCAAGGAAACGCGCGCCGAGCGTGGCGTTGTAACCCGGGTCGCTGGTCAGCCGCTCGGGGGAATAGGGTAGACCGGCCTTGCGCGCGACGCTCTTGGCCGTTCCCGGCATCAGCTGCAACAGGCCAAGCGCGCCGGCGGGCGAGCGTGCCTTTGGATTGAACGCGCTCTCCTGGCGGGCGATGGCGTAGGCCAGGGCCTTGCCGGCGGACGAAATGTTGGCGCTTGCCGGGATAACACCGATCGGAAAGGCCAGGGCCGGCGCGTCAACGCCGCCCCGATTGGCGAGTTTACCGACCTGGAGAACCAGGGCGTGGTCGCCGCGTCGTTCGGCCATGACCGACAGCAGTGCGAGTTCGCCGGGGCTGTCGAGTTCGCCGGCGAGCGCGCGATAGAGACTGTCGGTCCGCCAGTCCGATCCGATCTGCTGCAGCCGCTGGATGGCCCGCACGGCACGGCGCTGCTCGAAGCGGCGGCGATCGGCGTCGCTCGGGCGCGGGAATGCAATGGCCGCCGGTTGCCGTCCGAGCCGGGCGGCGGCAAGCTGACCATAATAGGTGGAGCCGTAGCGTGCTGCTGTGGCGTAATGGTTTGCCGCGTTGCCTCCGGCGCCCGCCTCCGCGGCGCGACCCAGCCAGTAATAGCCGCGCGAGAGCGACAACGGCTTGTTCGACAATTGCGCGATGCGCGCGAAATGCTGGGATGCCGTGCGCGGATCGTTCAAGAACCTGAGCGCGATCCAGCCGGCGTGGAATTCGGCCTCGACCGCCTCGCTGGGGCTCTCGGCGGAATGACTGCTTGCCACCCGATAGGCGAGTTTCGGCTGGCCGAGATCGAGGAGGTCGCGGGCGACGATGCGCCGCTCGTTCCACCAGGCATCCGGATCGACCAACGAGGCGGAATCGCGTGGCGCTCCCACGAGAAGATCGGCCGCCTCGTCGATCTTGCCTTTCTTGCGATTGTATTCGACCAGCGCGAAACGATAGCCCGAATCGCCGCGCTGGGCGTTCGGAACCGCGGCCAGCAGCTTTCCCGCATTCCCGTCGCCGCGGACCACGGCGGCGCGAGCGGCGTAGAGCTCCTTGGCGCCGGCGAGTCCCGCGACACGGCCCGCGTCGGTCACACGGTCGCCATAGAGCAGCTTGTCCATGCGATATTTGTGGTCGGCGCGCGACAGCAGCGTCTGGAAGTCGGCCAGCAGCGCGCGTTCGATGTCCTTGTCGAGCCGCTCCTCGCGCCAGACCGTCGCGACAAGAGCCCTCGCTCGGCCCGCGTCACCGGCGGCGATATAGGCTCTGGCCAAGGCCATGGCGCCCTCGGGGCTTTCCGGCTGGCCACCGGCGAAAGCGCGGATCACGTCGCCAGCCGGCAGCCGCTCGCGATAGAGCGCCTTTTCGCTGTTGATGCGAAGCGTGACCATGCCGGGCCAATCGGCGAGATCGGTCGCCGTGCGGGCGATCTCGACTGCGGGGACGTCCTTGCCACCTTGAAGGGCGATCGCCCAGGCCAGAATGTCCCTGTCCAGGGAGCCCGGCATCATACCCTCGCGAATCGCCCGTGCCTTGACCGGGTCGCGGTCGGACAGCGCCTGGAGACCGTCCTTCAGTTCGCCCTGCATGGGCCGAACCGAAGCGATCCGGGGCATTGCCGCGATCGACGCGGTGAAGGCGCCGGCGGCAACGGGAATCGCCGGAGCGGCCGCCGACCGCAGAACCGGATTCGGCATCGGAGCGCGAACGGCACCGCCGAAACGGGCCGGATCGATGGCGATGCCTGCGGCGCGCTCCATCGGGCGCATCGTCGGCTTGGGACCCGTCAGTGGCAGGATCGCCTCGTCGGCGAAGCTCGATACCGGCAGCATCGAGACGGCCAGAACGCTGATCAAAATTCGTCGGGTGGAAAGCTTTGCCGTCATGGCCAACCTTTTGGAGTCCTCGGCGCCAATGGTTCGGCGCCCAATCCGGTTCCGGCGGCTCGTCGGCTGGCCGGATTGGATTGCAAATCTCTCACGGACACGATTAAAGCGCGGTTACCGAGGCAAGGTCGAGACGCTCTTGCAGGCCGCCCCCGGATCGGCTTGTTTCGCTGTCGGCGCTTCAATATGGTGCCGCGTTTGTAGCACCGCTCTGGGGCGGGATTGCGGTCGCTCGCTCTTGTCCGGACGAGGCAGGGGACTGACATCGGCGGGCTGTGCCGATACCACGCCAGCGCCGAGGGAAAATTGTGGGAGTGACGGAAAGTATGTTCAAGGGTTCGATGCCGGCGCTGATCACGCCTTTTGCCGCGGACGGCTCGCTCGACGAAGCGGCGTTCGGCGCGTTCGTCGACTGGCAGATCGCGGAAGGCTCGAACGGCCTCGTGCCGGTCGGCACGACCGGCGAGAGCCCGACGCTGAGCCACGACGAACACAAGCGTGTGGTCGAAATCTGCATCGAGGTGACGAACCGCCGGGTTCCGGTCATCGCCGGAGCGGGGTCGAACAACACTGCCGAGTCGATCGACCTGGCGCAATTCGCCGAAAAGGCTGGCGCCGATGGTCTGCTGGTCGTCACGCCCTATTACAACAAGCCGAACCAGAAGGGACTCTACGCGCATTTTTCGGCCGTTGCCGAGGCGGTGTCCCTGCCGATCCTCATCTACAACATTCCCGGCCGCTCGGTCATCGACATGACGCCGGAGACGATGGGCCGGCTGGCGGCGGACTGTTCCAACATCGTCGGGGTCAAGGATGCGACGGCAAAGGTCGACCGCGTCTCCGAACAGCGCATCACCTGCGGCACGGAGTTCATCCAACTCTCCGGCGAGGATTCGACCGCGCTCGGCTTCAATGCCCATGGCGGGCACGGCTGCATCTCGGTGACGGCCAATGTCGCGCCGCGCCTGTGCGCCGACTTCCAGGCGGCGTGCCAAGCGGGCGATTACGCGGCCGCTCTTGCCTTGCAGGACAGGCTGATGCCGCTGCACAAGGCGCTCTTCCTCGAGCCGAATCCGACGGGAGTGAAATACGCGCTGTCGAAGCTCGGCAAGGTCGATAACCGGCTCCGATCGCCGCTCGTGCCTGTGGACACGGCGACCGGAGAGGCCATCGATGCCGCCCTTCGCCATGCCGGGATCTTGAACTGAATTTTCCGCCGTCCGTCGCGCCGTGGCGTTCCCGTGACTATATCGGCCGTGTGAGGGGCGCGCGCATCGCGCGCGCGCGAGGTGGTTGATGGCCAAGAAGAAAAAGACGACGGGCTCGAATGTCGCGGCGGAAAACCGCAAGGCCCGCTACAATTACGAGATTCTGGATACGCTCGAGGCCGGCTTGGCGCTGACTGGTACGGAAGTGAAGTCGCTGCGCGCCGGCCGGGCGTCGATCGCCGAGTCCTATGCCACCGAAGAAGGCGGCGAGTTGTGGCTGATCAACTCCAACCTGCCCGAATACCTCCAGGCCAACCGCTTCAATCACGAGCCGAAACGGCGTCGCAAGGTGCTGGTGCATCGCGCCGAGCTCAACCGGCTCGCCGGCGCGGTGCAAAAGGATGGCATGACGCTGGTGCCGCTGCGAATCTACTTCAACGATCGCGGGGTGGCCAAGCTTCAACTCGCTGTCGCCAAGGGCAAGAACGCGCCGGACAAGCGCCAGACCATCAAGGAGCGCGACTGGAACCGGCAAAAGCAACGGATCTTGAAGGAAGGGTAGGGCGGGTTCCCCATGGATGATTTCGCGCTGCTTCCTGACGACCTGACCCCACCCGCCGACGACGGGGCGGCGGAGCATCTTGCCGGCATGGCGCTTGCGTCGGTGGCGCTCGAAGCGACCGATGGCCGGACGATCGATCTGTCGGCGATCGGCGGTCGCCTCGTTCTCTATGTCTATCCGATGACGGGCAAGCCCGGCATCGACTTGCCGCAAGGCTGGAACGAGATGCCCGGCGCGCGGGGCTGCACGCCACAGAGCTGCGCGTTTCGGGACCATTTCGCCGAATTGCGCTCCCTTGGCGTCGATGCCGTGTTCGGCCTGTCCGGCCAATCGTCCGACGACCAGCGGGAAGCCGCCGAGCGCCTGCATCTGCCCTTCGCGCTGTTGTCGGACGAAGAGGGTACCTTTCGCCGCGCGCTGCGACTCCCGGCCTTCGAACTTGGCGGGCGCGTCTACCTCAAGCGGACCACGCTGATCATCGACGAGGGGCGAATCGCGAAGGTTTTCTATCCGGTGTTCCCGCCCGACCGGAACGCCGCGGACGTGATCGCGTATCTTTCCGTCGGACGCTGACAGTCACCGACGAACAGATGCTATCCCGGCGTTGCCCTCAACCATCCAGATAATCCCGCACCCTTTGGAACACGGCGACGAACATGTCCTCGGTCAGGCGGCGCGTGTTGGTGTTGTAGCGCGAGCAGTGATAGCTCGAAAATAGCTGGCTTCCGCCGAGCTGGCGCTCGCCCCCGTGGCTGAATGGCGCGCTCGCCAGACGGCCGCCGAGCGCGCGAACCGTCGATTCGTGCGCGATCTTGCCGAGGGTCACGATGGCGCGAAGTTCGGGAAAGTCGGCGATGGTCGCGGTCAGGAACGGGCGGCAGTGGTTGATCTCCGCGCCGACCGGCTTGTTCTGCGGCGGGACGCAGCGGACGGCGTTGGTGATCGCCGTCCCAAACAGCTCAAGCCCGTCGTCGGTGCGGGCGGCGAACTGGTCGTTGGCGAAGCCGAAGCGCGACAGCGTCGCGTAGAGCAGGTCGCCGGCATAGTCGCCGGTAAACGGGCGCCCGGTGCGGTTGGCGCCGCGCACCCCCGGCGCCAATCCGACAACGAGCAGGCGAACGGGCTTGGCGCCGGAAGCGGGCAGCAGCGTTTTCACCGGCGCGTTGTGCCAGGAGGGCTCGCTCGCGCGCAATTCGTGGCGGAAGGCGACCAGCCGCGGGCAGAGCGGACAATCGCGCGCCGGTTCCGATGGAAGGGTGGACATTGCGACGGGCTCTCTAGCGAGGGCGAGCGGCCAGCTCAATAGTCCTCGTCGGAAGCGTCGGCTTCGTCGACCTCGGTGCGACGGGATATCCGGTTTTCGCGCTCGGCCGGGTTGCGGCCGATTTCCGCCCGGAGGCTCGCCAGATCGATGAAATGGTCGGCCTGCCGGCGCAGATCGTCCGAGATCATCGGTGGGGAGGTGGTCAGGCTGGAGACCACCGAGACCTTGCGGCCCTTGCGCTGCAGCGCCTCGACCAGGGAGCGGAAATCGCCGTCGCCGGAAAACAGCACGAAGTGATCGACCGTATCGGCCAGCTCCATGGCATCGACCGCCAGCTCGATGTCCATATTGCCCTTGATCTTGCGCCGTCCCGCCGCGTCGGTGAACTCCTTGGCCGGTTTGGTCACGACGCGGTAGCCGTTGTAGTCGAGCCAGTCGATCAGCGGCCGGATCGACGAATATTCGCTGTCCTCGATCAGGGCTGTATAATAGTAGGCGCGCAAGAGGTAGCCGCGCTTCTGGAAGCTGACCAGCATCTTCTTGTAATCGATATCGAAGCCGAGGCTTCTGGAAGCGGCGTAGAGATTGGCGCCGTCGATGAGGAGGGCGATTTTTTCACGTTGGTCGAACATCGGTAATGCAGCTTTCGGTAGCGCTCAAATCGGTGATGGCAATTGTTCGGGTCGTCGTGGCCCAGGGGCGCAATCGACGGTTATCGAGGTGTTTGGCGAATTTCGCGCGACCATAATCGGCGCGTCCTGGCAGCACAACGGGCATTGTCAGATTCGGAAAACCGCGACCGCATCTCCATAAGCCCTTGTCCCGCGACGGCAAACGGTCTATGCGAGCCGCTTAATCTCATCGAATTCGTACAGCCAGGAGACAGGCATGGCCCGCGTCACCGTAGAGGATTGCGTCGATAAGGTCGAGAACCGCTTCGAGCTGGTTCTGCTCGCCAGCCACCGGGCGCGCCAGATCTCGCAGGGGCAGTCGATCACCATCGATCGCGACAATGACAAGAACCCCGTCGTCGCACTGCGCGAGATCGCAGACGAGACCTTGTCGCCCGGCGATCTCAAGGAAGATCTGATTCACTCGCTGCAAAAGCACGTCGAGGTGGACGAGCCCGAGCCGGCACCGACACCGGAGCCGCGCGGCATTGCCGGCCAGCCGGCGGCAGCGCAGGCGACCGGCGCGCAGGAGGGCGACGATCAGGTCTCCTTCGATCACATGTCGGAAGAACAGCTTCTCGCCGGGATCGAGGGGCTCGTCCCGCCGGAGCGGACAGACGATTATTGAGTTTTGTTTGCGCCGCACTTTCGGCGGCGCCCGGAACAGTCCTATATTGAAGGACGCCTTCCCGATCGGGGAGGCGTCCTTTTCACATTAGGATCGTCGCCGTAGCCAAATGATGCGACAATATGAACTCGTCGAGAAAGTCGCGGCCTACAAGCCCGATGTCGATGAAGCGCTCCTCAACCGCGCCTATGTCTACGCCATGCAGAAGCATGGCGCGCAGACGCGCGCCAGCGGCGATCCGTACTTCTCGCATCCGCTCGAGGTCGCCGCGATCCTGACCGAGATGCACCTCGACGAGGCGACGGTCGCGGTGGCGCTGCTGCACGACACGATCGAGGACACGGACGCGACCCGCAAGGAGATCGACCAGCTCTTCGGACCGAAGATCGGCCAGCTCGTCGAAGGCCTGACCAAGCTGAAGCGGCTCGACCTCGTCTCGAAAAAGGCGGAGCAGGCCGAGAACCTGCGCAAGCTGCTGCTCGCCATCGCCGACGACATACGCGTCTTGCTCGTCAAGCTCGCCGACCGCCTGCACAACATGCGCACCCTCGGTCACATGGCGGCGGACAAGCGGGCCCGGATCGCCCAGGAGACGATGGACATCTATGCGCCGCTGGCCGGGCGCATGGGCATGCAGGACATGCGCGAGGAACTGGAAAACCTCGCGTTCAAACACGTCAATCTCGAAGCCTATGAGACCATTACCGCGCGGCTGGACGAATTGCGGGATCGGCACGCAGAGCGCATCGCCAGCATCGAACAGGACCTGACCGCGCGCCTGAAGGACAGCGGCATCGAGGCGACCGTCACCGGCCGGCAGAAAAAGCCCTATTCGGTGTTCTCGAAAATGCAGCGAAAGGCGCTGTCGCTCGAGCAGCTCTCCGACATTTTCGGTTTCCGCGTGGTCGTGCCCACGGAAGAGGATTGCTACCGCACGCTCGGCATCGTGCATCGGACCTGGCCGATGGTGCCCGGTCGTTTCAAGGACTACATCTCGACGCCGAAGCAAAACGACTACCGCTCGATTCACACCACCATCGTCGGGCCGTCGCGTCAGCGTGTCGAGCTGCAGATCCGCACATCCTTGATGCACGAGATCGCGGAATTCGGTGTAGCGGCCCACTCGCTCTACAAGGATCTCGGCGAGGATGGTGACGCCAAGGTGCATCTATCGAAGGATTCGAACGCCTATGGCTGGCTGCGACGGACGATCCAGTTGCTCGCCGAGGGCGACAATCCGGAGGAGTTCCTGGAGCACACCAAGCTCGAGCTCTTCCAGGACCAGGTGTTCTGCTTCACGCCGAAGGGGCGGCTGATCGCATTGCCGCGCGGCGCCACCCCCATCGATTTCGCCTATGCCGTCCATACGGACGTCGGCGATACCTGCGTCGGCTGCAAGATCGATGGGCGGATCATGCCGGTGGTCACCGAACTCGCCAATGGCGACGAGGTCGAGATCATCCGGTCAAAGGCCGCGACGCCGCCGCAGGCCTGGGAGAACGTCGCGGTGACGGGCAAGGCGCGCTCGGCGATCCGGCGGGCGGCCCGAATCTCGATCCGCCGGCAATATTCCGGTCTCGGCCAGCAGATCCTCGAGCGGACCTTCGCCCGGTCGGGCAAAACGTTCAGCCGCGATATCCTGAAGCCGCTGCTCGGTAAGCTCGGCCAGCGCGAGATCGAGGACGCGCTCGCCGCGGTGGGCCGAGGCGAACTGAACTCCTCCGATGTCCTCAAGGCGGTTTTCCCGGACTTTCAGGACAGCCGCGTGACCAGACGCTCGCCGCGTCGGGAAGAGGAGGGCTGGTTCAACCTCAGAACCGCCGCCGGCATGATCTTCCGCATGCCGGGGCGTTCGAAGACGAAGCAGAAGAAGGACCGGAACGCTATCCCGATCCGCGGCGCGCGTGACGACATGCCAGTGCATTTCGGACCTGACGGTGCGGTGCCGGGCGACCGTATCGTCGGCATCATCGAGCCCGGCAAGGGTATCACCATCTATCCGATCCAGTCGCCGGCCCTGATGGACTATGATGACCAGTTGGACCGTTGGGTGGATGTCAGATGGGACATCGACGAGGCGCTGAACGAACGTTTTCCCGCCCGGATCATGATCTCCGCCATCAACGAGCCTGGCTCACTCGCCGAGATCGCCGAGACGGTCGCGGCCAACGACGCCAATATCCACAATCTGTCGATGGTGACGACGGCGCCCGATTTCACCAAGATGGTCATCGAGTTGGAGGTTTGGGATCTCAACCACCTCAATCAGACGCTGAACCAGCTTCGCGGCAAGCCCTGCGTGTCCGAGGTCGTGCGCGTCAACGGGTGACGCCGGGACATTCTTCCAGGCGGCTTCGAAGTCGACCAGGCGCTGGATGATGCTACGCTGCGCTCACGCTGCGGTCCGTTCCGGTCGGTTGGCGCGCGCTAGATGGCGCCGTAATAGACCTCGATCGGGATGCGATGGTCCTCGACCGAGCGGACACCCGGGGTGTTTTCAGCCAGAACGCGCGAGGCCTCCTGCTCTTCCTCGGTTCGGTATCGACCCCAGAAGGCGACGGTTCCGTCGGTGACGGTGACATCCCAGGCGCCGACTGAAGCCCAGGGCTGTTGGCGCAGTTTCTCCAGAATTTCCTCGCGTATGCCGCTGTCGCCGGCCGCGGTGGCGGCGAGCTGGCTGTCGCGCGCCGTCGCCAATGCCCGGATCAAATTGGCGCGACTGACGATTCCGACGAGCTTGCCTTCGTGAACGACCGGAACCCGCTTGATGCGCCGTTTTTCCAAAAGATCGGCAACCTCCGCCAGCGGCGTGTCTTCCTCGACCGTGATGACGTTTTTCGTCATCACGGCTACGACATGTCTGGCATGCGCCTTGGTGTAGTCGGCGGCCGTTGCCGCTGAGTCGGTGAAGATGTTCAGCCACCAGGAACGCGGGCGGGCGGCGGTGCCGAGCTCCTCGCGGCGCATGAGATCACCCTCGCTGACGATGCCGACCAGTTTGTCCCCATCGACCACGGGAAGGGCGCTCACGCCATGGTCGGTCAGTAGGGTCGCGACGTTGCGGACCGTATCGTCAGGCGCCACGGTGAATACCTTGGCGGTCATGACGTCCTTCGCCGTCAGCATGGGCAAGCTCTCCATCCTTCTCGTCATCGGCTGCGCTTTTCGCCGATCCCGTGGACGCGCCGCCTATTCTTCGGCGAGAAGCATCGGGATGAACGAAGCACCGTCAATATAGCGACCGGCGCCAGCGCTTGAGTTGTCCTGGATCAAACCAGGCATCCACGCGCCCGATTCCGCCTCGGCGACGAAGCGGGGATGTGGGGAGGGGCCAGACATGTCGGATTTCCGAAGCCAGCCACGGATCATGGAACCGAAACGTGGTTATCAAGCTTATCGCCACATGACTGGAACACGGGCACGTAAAGGCTTGACGCCGCCTTCGCGGCCGCCCCTCAGGAAGGAAACACCGTTGTCATGAACAGCATCATCTATCTTGTCGGGTTGATCGTCGTGGTCCTCGTCATCCTCTCCCTCCTCGGGCTTGCATAAGGATCTCCCAATGACATCCGATATCAACAAACCGTCGCTACCCGCCAAGGCAGAAGACGACAAGAACCGCGCAGCGGACGCGATCGATCGGGAGACGCGATCGGTGCGGGACGAGGCAGCGAAAGCCGGCCAAAGTATTCGCGACGAGGCGTCCGACCTTGCCGAGAAAGCCAAGCAGCGGGCGAGCGAGAGCGCCGACCAAGGCAAGGAAGCCGTGGCCGGGAGCATGGACGATTTCGCCGCCGCCGTGCGCAAGGCCTCCGACGAACTCGGCGATCGCGATCAGTCGATGGCCGCGAAGGTCGTCCGCGAAGTCGCCTCCGGTCTTGAGGATGCGTCGCGCTCCCTGCATGGGCGTAGTGTCCAGGATCTCACCCGCTCTGTCGCCGGCTTTGCCCGACGTCAGCCGACGGCTTTTCTGGTTGGCGCCGCTTTAGCTGGGGTCGCTCTGGGACGGTTTGCCCGGGCCTCCAGCGAACATGAGCATGACGACGATCGCGGCGCGAACGACCGGGGTCCGGTCGGGCGGCCGGTTCCCACCGCTGTACGTCCGGCCGGTACAATGGGCGCGCGCCCGTCACCGTCCGCCTCCGCCGCGTCGGTCGGAGCTTCCGGCGTGACGGCCTCGTCTTCGGCCGGCGTCTCTTCCAGCACCGCACCGCTCGGCGGCACGCAGACCCGGACGCCGTCCGGCACGACATCCACCAACACCAGCGGAGGCAATCATGGCCGTTGAACCCAGAGACAACCGGTCCGTGCCTGAACTGCTGTCGGATCTGCTGCGCGAAACCACCGATCTCTTCAAGACCGAGGGAGAGCTGATCCGCTCGGAAATATCCGACAAGATCACCCAGGTGGAAATCGGTGGCGGCTCGATCGCAGCCGGGGCGATTTGCCTGCTCGTGGCGCTCTTCGTCCTCGCGCAAGCCCTCATCGTCGCGCTCGGCTCGTTCATGGGCGATGCCTGGGCCGCGCTGCTCGTTGGCGTGGTCATCGCCGGTATCGGCGTGGCGCTACTCTTCAAGGGGCGGAATGACCTCAGCCCCGCTAATCTTACGCCTGACCGCACGGCCCGCCAGCTGCGCAAGGATGGCCAGCTCGTGAAGGAGCAGACCCGATGAGCAACGATACCGATCGATTGGAACACGAAGCCGAAAGCCACCGCTCGCGGGTGGATTCGACCCTCGACGAATTGCGCGACCGATTCTCGGTCGGCCAGATCGTCGACGAGGTGTCGAGCTATCTGAAGGAAGGACAGGGTTCCGACATGGCGCGGAATTTGGGGCGCCAGGTGCGCGACAATCCGCTGGCCCTTGGCCTGATCGGCGCTGGCATCGCCTGGCTGTTTACCGGTGATAGTGCCCGAGCCGAGGGTCGCCATTTGAAGGGGCGCTACGATCAATGGCGCGACGACCGAGACTACGACGAACGCTTCGACGGGGCATTTTCGGGCGGTTCGCAGCCGGCCGGCGGCTACCGTGCGGGCACGTCGGAGCCATTGTCGCGGGGGACGTCATCGGGCTCGCCTCGACCGAATCCCTATCCGGTTACCGGGGGAGCTTCGCGGCCATCCGTAGGAGGCAGTGGCACCAGTGGATCGGACGGTCCGGGCATGACGGATAAGGCCAAAGCGGCGGCGTCCAGCGCGGGCGCAAGCGTCTCCGATGCCGCGAGCCGCGCCGGCTCGTCTATCTCCGATGCCGCCAGTTCGGCTCGCGATACGGCCGCTCGGCTTGGCCATGATGCGTCCGAGGCCGCCTGGAGGGCTGAGGAAGCCGCGGCCCGGCGCGCCCGCGAAGCAGGTCGCGGCATCTACCGTGCCGGTCGCAGCGCGCGGCGCACCTTCCTCGATACGCTCTACGAGGAGCCGCTGATCATGGGCGGCGTTGCCCTTGCGCTCGGCGCTGCAGTGGGTGCTGCGCTTCCCTCGACACGCCGAGAGGACGAGCTGATGGGCTCGGCCCGCGACAAAATGCGGGACGAGGCCTATGCCTACGGCCAGGACACGGTCGAGCGTGCCGGACATGTCGCGGAGAAGGCCTACGAGGCTGCCAGCAATGAGGCCGACAAGAAGGGCCTGATGCCGAAAGGCGGCGCTGGCGGTGAGACGTTGGCCGAGAAAGCCTCCGGCATCGCCAAGGCCGCGGCTGACGCAGCCAAGAGCGAAGCGAAGAAGGAAGGCCTGTCCTGATCGCTATATCGGGCTGCCAAGAAGGCTGCTGATGCCGATACCGGCCACGTCCTTGCGACGTGGCCGGTCGCGTCTTGTGCACAGGGCCGCCGGTCTATGGTAGCGGTTGGCGCTTTGCCTTTCCCGTTATAAAACCGGGAGCAACCGCGACCGGAACACGCTGGACCCGCCATGTCACAGGATGCCGAAGCAACCGCCGACGGGGCCGTTCCCGACCATGACTTGGACGCTGTATTCCAACGTCAGCGTCAGGCATCCCGGCGGATAGCGGCCTCGGATTTGGAGGCGCGGCAGGAGTCGTTGGGTCGTCTGCGCGGCATGGTGACGGACAACCGGTCCGCGATCGCAGAAGCGATTTCGCAGGATTTCGGCAATCGGTCGCGCGACGAAACCGACATGCTCGAGGTCGTTCCCACCCTGGGGGCCATTCGGTATGCCCGACGCAAGCTCGCCGGCTGGATGAAGCCGCAGCGCCGCCATGTCGATCTGGCGTTCCAACCGGCCAGCGCCTGGGTGCGGCATGAGCCACTCGGTGTCGTCGGCATTATCGCGCCATGGAATTATCCCCTGCTGCTGGCCCTATCGCCGCTCGTCGACGCTCTGGCGGCGGGCAATCGCGTCATGGTGAAGCCGTCGGAACTGGCGCCGCGCTTTGCCGATCTTTTGCAGCGCCTTATCGCCGAACGTTTCGACCCCGAGCAAGTCGCCGTGGTGATCGGCGGCGTCGAGGCGGCGCAGCGCTTTTCGAGCCTGCCCTTCGATCACCTCCTGTTCACCGGCTCCACCGCCGTCGGACGAAAGGTCATGCAGGCGGCGGCGGAAAACCTGACGCCGGTGACACTCGAACTCGGCGGCAAGTCGCCCGCGATCGTCTGCCCGGACTATCCGCTCGACAAGGCCGCCAGCAGCATCGCCTTCGGCAAGTTCCTCAACGCCGGGCAGACCTGCATCGCGCCCGACTATGCGCTCGTCCCGAACGACAAGATCGCTGCCTTCGCGGAGGCCGTCATGGCCTCGGCGCGCCGCGCCTATCCGGCGATCGCGGGCAATGACGACTATTCGGCGATCATCGGCGACCGGCATTACCAACGGCTTCGCGATGCCGTCGAGACAGTCCGCTCCGAGGGCGCCACCGTGCTGTCGCACGAGGACACCGGCGCGGATTCCGGCCGCAAGATTGGTCCCACCGTGGTCTTCGGCGCGGCGCCGGAGAGCCTGCTGATGACAGAGGAGATCTTCGGTCCTGTGTTGCCGATCGTCGGCTACGACAGCCTGGACGACGCCATCCGCTACGTTGCCGCACGGGATCGCCCATTGGCACTCTACTGTTTCAGCGACGACAAATCCGCGCAGGCGAAGGTGCTCGACGGTACGATGTCGGGCGGGGTGACGCTCAACGGCACGCTGCTGCATGTTGCACAGGACAGCCTACCCTTCGGGGGTGTCGGGACGAGTGGGATGGGCGCCTATCATGGCTTTGACGGGTTTCGCCGCCTGAGCCACGTCCGATCGGTTTACAAGGTCGGCGCTTTCAACGTGTTCGAACGTCTCGGCCCCCCTTGGGGGAAACTCGCCGGGATGGCGTCACGGCTGTTGAGCCGGCGCTGACGTTCCGACATCCTGATCCGCGCGATGGGCACTCGGGTTTCTGTACGGTAAGGACCCGCGCCTGCTCGCTTCGAGATTTTCAATCTGTCGTAGCTTGGTATTAGGTCTCACCGCAAATCCCGGATTCGCCCCATGCGCCTGTTCTTCACCCCCGATCAGCTTGGCCACAAGCCGACCCAGTACGGCGTTCACGGGCGGCTGGTGCGCCCGCTCGAAAACCCCGAACGCGGCGAGACGCTGATCGCCTCGTTGCGCACCCTCGGGACCGAGGCGGAGGCGCCGGGCGATTGCGGTCTCGATCCGGTGCTTGCCGTTCACGCGGATCACTATGTGAGCTTCCTCGAAGGCGCCTTCGCGCGATTTCAGGCGCTGCCGAATGCCGGGCCGGAAGTCCTGCCCAACGTGCATCCCTATTTCTCGGGCGCCACCCGGCTGGGAGCGCGGCCAGCACCGAGGACCACGGGCATCCTGGGACAGACCGGCTGGTATATCGGCGATCTGTCCTGCGCGATGACCGCGCGAAGTTTCGACGCCGCGCTGGCATCGGCGAGGAGCGCGGTCGCAGCCGCCCGGGCTGTCGCCGATGGGGAGTCCGCCGCCTATGCGCTGTGCCGGCCGCCCGGCCACCACGCCTATCCGGACCGGGCGAACGGGTTCTGCTTCTTCAACAACGCGGCGATCGCCGCGCAGGAGCTGCGGCAACGCTACGCCAAGGTCGCGATCCTCGACTTCGATACCCATCATGGCGATGGTACCCAGGCGATCTTCTACGCCCGCGACGATGTCTTCGTCGGCTCTGTCCACACCGACCCGTCGGCCTATTATCCGCATTTCTTCGGCTATGCGGACGAGCACGGCGAGGGACCCGGCGAGGGCTTCAACCTGAACCTGCCATTGCCGTTCGGCGCCGGCGATGCGGCTTTCGTCGCGGCGGTCGAGCGCATGGCCGAGGCGGCGGACCGGTTCGGGGCGCAGGCGCTGGTCATCTCCGCCGGCTGGGACGCCCATCGCGACGACCCGCTGTCGAAGCTGGATGTCTCGACGGACGCCTATCCGGCGATCGGCTCCGTCCTTGGTCGCCTGAAGCTGCCTTCCGTGATCGTCCAGGAGGGCGGCTACTCGCTCGCGGCGGTGGCCGAGGCGGCGCCTGCCTTCGTGGCGGCGTTTGTAGCGGCATAACCGATCGCGGCAGCCGTTAGGCTGGGCCGCGACGGGGGCATCAAACGCGGCTTGCCTCTGCGGTATGGCCTTGAATTGTTGTTTACCGTCTTCGCAAGTTCTTCTTGGTAACTGGCGGCAAATCCCCAAGAATTCACCGCGTTGAAACCGCGGCCGCGCATAACGGTCCCGAGAACGTCGCGCCATCTTGTCCGCGCGGCGCGGCAGGAGGGCTGGATCGTTGGACGCCAGAGCACCGCAGACGGACAATACGATCTTCGTCGATCTCGACGGAACGCTGATCCGCAGCGATCTGCTTTGGGAGACGCTGTTTCTCGCGCTACGTCAAAGGCCGCAGATCCTTTATCGCCTCCCGCGCTGGTTGGCCGCCGGCAAGGCGCGTCTCAAGGCCGAACTTGCCGCTGCGGTGGATTTCGACGCGGCACTGCTTCCCTATCGTGAAGATGTCGTCGCGCAACTTCGTCAAGCGCGGGCGAACGGTCGGCGCATTGTTTTGGCGACCGGCGCGAACGAAAAGCTCGCCCATGCGGTCGCCGATCACCTGGGGGTGTTCGACGCGGTCATGGCCTCCGACGCGACGGTCAATCTCACGGCGGAACGCAAACTCGACCGCATCATGAGCGAGTGCGGCGAGGGCCGCTTCGATTATCTCGGCAATTCCCACGAGGATCTCTGCCTGCTCGACAAGGCGGATGAAGCGACCGTGGTCGCGCCCGATCGGGCCGCCGATCGCTGGCAGAAGCGCAGCGGCGCGCATCGCATCGACGAAGATGGTGGCTGGCTGAGGCCCGCCATCAAGGCGCTGCGCCCGCACCAGTGGATGAAGAACCTTCTGATCTTCGTGCCGATGGTACTGTCGCAGGAATTTTTCAATCTGGAGATGCTCGCCGGGGCTATCCTGGCCTTCGTCAGCTTCTCGCTTGCGGCGTCAGCGGTCTACATCGGCAACGACCTCGTCGATCTCACTGCCGACCGCAAGCACAAGTCCAAGCGGTACCGTCCCTTCGCCAGCGGGGCGCTGGCAATTCCCACCGGACTGAAACTGGCGGCGGGGCTGTTGGTCATGTCGTTGGCGATCGCCTGGATTTTGCCGGAGCACTTTCTCGCAGTCCTGGGCCTCTATCTGGTGACGACGACCGCCTATTCGCTGTTCATCAAGCGCATGTTGCTGATCGATGTCCTGGTCCTGGCGGGGCTCTACTCGCTCCGCATCATTGCGGGATCGGAAGCCTCCGGCGTTGAGACGTCGTTCTGGCTTCTGGCCTTTTCCCTGTTCTTCTTCCTGTCGCTCGCTTTGGTGAAGCGCTTCACCGAGCTTCAGGATTTCGGTACTGGTGCGCACCGTTCCAAGACCGGTCGCGGCTATGTCGATGCCGATCTGGAAACGCTGGCCCAGGCCGGTCTCGCTTCCGGCTTTGCCTCGGTCCTCGTCCTGGCGCTCTATGTCGACAGCAAGGAAGTTCGCCAGCAATTCACCGAGCCCCATCTGGCCTGGGCGCTCTGTCCGCTGGTTCTCTACATCATCGTGCGGATCTGGATTCTCGCCCGGCGCGACGAGATGCACGAGGACCCGGTCGTCTTCATCCTGCGGGATTGGCGCAGTCAGTTGATGATCGGGCTCGGCGCGATCATGTTCCTGGCCGCCGCCTATGTCTGATGTCGCTTACGAAAGCTGGGGCAGGCTGCGGCCGACAAAGCGCCTTGCCGTCGACGCGGCGAAATTGCCGGGCGTTCCGGCCCGCGGCGACGGCGGGGGTTTCCTGCCGTTCGGCAACGGTCGGTCTTATGGTGACAGCTGCCATAACGATCGCGGAACGCTGATCGACAGCCGCCCGGCGAGCCGCATCCAGTCCTTCGACCCGATCGCCGGCCTGCTGACGGCCGATGCCGGCGTGCTGCTGTGCGAGATCACCAGGCATGTGGCGCCGCAAGGTTGGTTCCTGCCGGTGACGCCGGGAACGCAGTTCGTCACCCTCGGCGGCGCCATCGCCAACGACATTCACGGCAAGAACCACCATCGCCGGGGCACATTCGGCCAATGGGTGGAGGCCTTCGATCTCGATCGCTCGGACGACGGTCGCATCGTGTGCAGCAAGACCAGCAACCCGCGCCTGTTCGCCGCGACCATCTCCGGCATGGGCCTGACCGGCCTGATCCGGCGCGCGACGATCCGGTTGCTCAAGGTTCCTTCGCTGTCGATCGTCGAGACGACGACGCGCTTCGATCGACTGGACGACTATTTCGAGATCGCCGAGGACGCCGACAGGCGGCACGAATACGCCGTCGCCTGGATCGACTCGCTCGCCAGCGGCGCCTCGCTCGGCCGCGGTCATTTGATCGCCGGTAACCATGCGGCGGAGGGTGATATGACCGGGATCGCCCGCGGACCGTTGGCGGGCGTCCCGTTCACGCCACCGTTCAGTCCGCTTCGGGGGCTGGCTCTGCGCGCTTTCAACGAAGCCTATTTCCGCAAGGCCGGGAAGGGGACGACCGAGCAGATCGTACCGTTCGATCAGTTCTTCTATCCACTTGACCGGATCGGCGGGTGGAACCGGCTTTATGGTCCGGGCGGGCTGCATCAGCACCAGAGTGTCGTGCCGCCGGATACAGGCCGCGACGCCGTCCGTGCGCTGATCGAATGCGCCCGTCGCCACGATCACGGCTCGTTCCTCACGGTGCTCAAGCGCTTCGGCGAGCAGGTCAGTCCTGGGCTGATCAGCTTTCCGCGCGCAGGCTACACGCTCACCCTCGACTTTCCCCATCGCGGCGAGCGAACGCTGCGCTTGTTGGCGGAGCTCGACCGGATCACCATCGACGCCGGCGGCGCCGTCAATCCCTATAAGGACGCGCGCATGTCGCCGGAAACCTTCGCGGCCGGCTTTCCCCGTTGGCGCGAACTCGAAGCGCTCCGCGATCAAGCGATGGTTTCGGACTTCTGGAGGCGAGCTGCCCTAGGGGACGGCTGACCGCTCAACAAAAATATAAAATTACACCGACAGTATCAATAAAATATTTACCGTAAAAATCGCGAATTTCCACAAAATACGCCTGATTCAAGCCAGTTTAACCCATATCTCACAGATTTATACTATGAAGCATTCTAGCGGCGGCGTTGAAGACGTAGCTCATTCCGATAAGGCGGCATCGATGGCGAAGTTTCTTCCCTTTATCCTGTTCACGGTGTTCACCAACGCCGCGGCGCAGGTGATGCTGAAATACGGCATGATCCAGCTCGGCACCCTATCGTTCGCCGGCGTCAATCCGGTGATCAAGATCCTGCAGATCGTCTTCAGCCCCTGGGTCTTCCTCGGGCTTTGCACCTTCGTCATATCGATGGCCTCGCATCTCTTCGTCCTGTCCAAGGTCGAGCTGTCCTATGCCTATCCGTTCCTGTCGCTCGCCTATGTTGTGGTGGCCGTCTTCGCTTATTTCGTCTTTCGCGAAGACCTCAACGCCATGCGCGTCGGCGGCATCGCCCTGATCTGCCTCGGCACGGTGTTCATCGCCCAGGGCGGCTCCAAGATCCACGGCGAGGGCGACATCGCCGCACTTTCCACAGACTCCGCACACGAGGTTTCCCGATGAAGCATATCCTGTTCGGCGGCGACGGTTTTGTCGGCCGCCACCTGGCCGAAAAGCTCGTGCAGGACGGCGAAGAGGTCGTCGTCGCCGACATCCGCAAGAGCGATCTGGCCCACTATCGCAACTGTACCTTCGTTGCGACCGACGTGACCGACACGGACGCGGTCCGGCGCGTGCCGATCGGCGCCGACGACATGGTCTACAATCTGTCGGCCAAGATGCTGTCGCCGATCATGCCGCGGGCCAAGCGCTACGACTTCTTCTATCCGGTGAACTTCTTCGGCACCAAGCACATCATCGAAGCCATGCATGCCGTCGGCGCGCCGAACCTCGTGCATTTCACCACCGACATGATCTACGGCCATACGGTCACCCACCCGATGACCGAGGAACATCCGGTAGCCCCGCTCGGCGAATACGGCCAGTCGAAGCTCGATACCGAGTATCTGGCAGGCGAGTGGCGCGAGCGGGGCATGAACATCACCTTGTTCCGCCCGCGTCTGATCATCGGGCCGGGCCGGCTCGGCATTCTGGAAAAGCTGTTCAAGCTGATCGACCGCAACCTGCCGGTGCCGATGATAGGATCGGGCAAGAATCCCTATCAGTTCATCTCGGTGTTCGACTGCGCCGAAGCGGCGCGACTCGCCTGGAAGGCCGGTGTGCCCAACGAGGCCTACAATCTGGGTTCCCTCAACCCGCCGCCGGTGCGGCGCCTGCTCGGCGATCTGGTCAAGCACGCCGGTTCGAAGTCTCTTCTCGTGCCGACCCCGGGCTTTGCGGTCAAGCGGACGCTCGACCTGCTCGACCTGTTGAACGTGCCGTTGATGGATCCGGAACAGTATCTCATCGCCGACGAGCTCTGCGTCCTCGACGTGTCGAAGGGCGAGCGCGATCTCGGCTGGATTCCGCAATATCGCGACGAGGACATGCTCATCGCCGCCTATTCGGAATACCGGGCCAAGTTCGAGGGCCGTCAGACCGCTTCCACCGCTTTCACCCAAGCCGCCGAATAAGAACCAGGAGAGCCGATATGCTCGATCGCCCCACGGTCACCGCTCCCGCGCTCGATGAGCCTTTTCGGCGCGGACCGGCCAAACCCGATCTCATGACCGTCGAGGAGGCCAAGGCGCTCGACGTGCAGACGATGGCCGACCTTTTCAAGGATCACATCAATCCCGGCCAGTTCCATTTCATGAAACTGCTCGGCTTCAACAAGGTGAAGGTCGAGAGCGCCGAGGGGATGTATTACATCGACCAGAACGGCCGGAAGATCCTCGATTTCTTCGGCGGTTTCGGCTCGCTCGCCTTCGGTCACAACCATCCGCGCATTCTGGCGGCGCGGCAGCGCTTCCAGAACGAAAAGCGCCACGAGATCGCGATCGCGTTTCTCTCTCAATATGCGGCGGCGCTCGCCAAGAACCTCGCCGCCTGTTCGCCCGGCGACCTCGACATGGTGTTCCTCGGCTCGTCCGGGTCGGAAGCGATGGAGGCGGCGATCAAGGTCGCCGAGCGCGCCTCGGGCCGCAAGAACTGCAAGATCGTCCATGCCGAGAATTCGTTCCACGGTAAGACCAAGGGCGTCCTCTCGCTGACGGATTCGCCGCTCTACCAGGGTGAGTTCAAGCTGGTCGGCAACACCTGCAAGGTCCCGTTCGGCGATCTCGAGGCGCTGACCAACGCCATTCGCAGCGATCCCGACATCGGCGTCGTCGTGCTGGAAACGGTGCAGGGCGGCGGCGGCATCATCGGCGCCCCGACCGCCTATTGGCAAGGCGTGCGGGCGTTGTGCGACAAGCACAACGTCCTGTGGGTCGCTGACGAGGTGCAGTGTGGCTACGGGCGCACCGGCCGCTTCTATGCCTTCGAGCATCACGGCGTCGTGCCGGATGTCACCGCCCTTGCCAAGTCGCTCGGCGCCGGCAAGGCGGCGGTGGGCGCGATGATCGCCAGGCGCGAGGTCTATATGAAGGCCTATGGTTCGCCGAAGACGGCGATGATCCACGCCCAAGCCACCTTCGGCGGCATCGGCGAAGCCTGCGTCACCGCGATCGAGGGCCTCAATGTCCTCTATGATGACGATTTGATCGGCAATGCCGACGAGGTCGGGGCGCATCTGCTGGCCCGCCTCAAGGAGATCAAGTCGCGTTACCCCTCGATCATCAAGGACGTGCGGGGCCAGGGGCTGATGGTCGGCCTGGAGTTCCATGATTTTTCGCGCACATTGCCGCTGGCACTGCGCCCGATGGTGGCGATCCTCGACGAAAAGCTCAAAGGCTCGCTGTCGGGCTTCATCGGAGCATTGCTCCTGCGCGACTACGATGTGCTGGTCGCCTTCACCGAATACAACCGCAACGTCATCCGGCTGGAGCCACCGCTGATTTGCGGCGAGGAGCATGTCGACCAGTTCTGCGACGCGCTCGATGCGCTGCTGGCACGCGGCATCGTCGCGATCGTCAAGGACTTCATCAAGTCGCAAATGACCTGACCAGCCGACGCCGCGCTCGCGCGGCGTCGCCATCTTCGTTTCAGCACCCGCGACGGATTGAGCCATGAGCCTTGCCGAGAACATCGCGACGCCGGTCGATTGGCAACCCGTGCGCCATCTGGGCTCGCGATTGCGCGCCCTGCTGTCGCCGCGCGTCGTCGGGGCCGCGGCAATCGCGGTGTTCGCACTGGTCGTGCTGGCCACGGCCGTCTTCGCGCTGGTCAAGCCCGAATACAATTGGGACATGGCACCCTACATCGCAGTCTCGCTGGAGGACCGCATCAGTGATCCGGTCGAACTTCACCGCGAGGCCTGGGCCGGCATCAAGGCGCGGGCGTCCGAGGGGCAGTGGTACGAACTGAGCGAAGGCAACGCCTACAATGCCGACCTGTGGCAGAACCCCGACCACTTCGTCTCGCAACTGCCGATGTACCGGGTCAAGATCGGCTATCTGCAGACGATCCGCTTGCTCGATCGCGTCATCGATCCGGTTTTTGCCACGATCCTGGTCAGTTCCCTTTCCGCCCTTGCCGTCGGTCTCTTCCTCCTGTTCTGGATGGTTCGGCATGGATTTGCCGAATCCGGCCTGCTGCTTGCTCCGATTCTGCTGCTGGCCGGCTATTTCGACATGGGTCTGCTAGCGACACCGGACATGTATATGGCTGCGTTCGGGTTGGTCGGCATCTATCTCATGATCAAGAACCGGCCATGGGCCTCGGTGCCGTTTCTCGTCGCCATGTACCTCGTGCGGCCAGACGGGATCATCTTCCTGTTCGCGCTGCTGCTGGCGGCCCTGGCCTTCGGCTACGCGCGGCTGCCGGCACTTGCTGCCTTCGCCGTGGCGGTCGTTGCCTATCCGCTGATCGCACAAGCCGCGGGCCACCCCGGCTGGTGGCCGCATTTCTATTTCTCCAACGTGGCGCTGCAGAACGACATGGCGGGTTTTTCGCCGGCGTTCAGCGTCATCGACTATCTTCGCGGCGTCGTTCGTGGGGTCAGCGTCGCCTTGCGCATGAACAACTGGCCGGCAATCATGGCTTTGCTGCTCTTGGGATGGCTGATGCTCGTCCTCAACGGCCGCGCGCCGGCGCGCCGCGCCGCCATGATGCTGACGGCGATCGTCCTGTGCTTCCTCGGCAAGTTTGTCACCTTCCCGCTGCCGGACGATCGGGTCTACTTCATGTTCGTCGCGGCCTTCGCGATCATCCTGCTCGAAGCGTGGAAACCGCGTCTGTCGGAGTTGCCCCCGCCGCGCGCGGCATCGCGGATGTCGCAAAGAGGCTGAAACCGCCCGGAGCATTCCGCTAGGGTTGGTCCCGAGAGGCGGTGTGTCCGCCGGTGAGGGTTAAGCTCGGAGCGGCAGGCATGAATTCACGGGCGCGCGCGGTGGTGATCGGCGGTGGGGTGGTCGGGGTCTCGACGCTCTATCACCTGGCGAAAAAGGGCTGGACCGACAGCGTCCTGATTGAACGCAAGGAATTGACCTCGGGCTCGACGTGGCACGCGGCCGGGCTCCTGCCGCTGTTCAATATGAGCTATTCGGTTGGCCAGCTGCACAAATATTCGGTGCGCTTCTACCGTGAGCTTCAGGAGGAGACCGGCATGAATGTCGGCTTCTCCAATGTGAGCAACATCCGTCTCGCCCGCACCAAGGACCGCTGGGACGAGTATATGTATTATGCCGGGGTTGCCGAGACGCTCGGCGTGCCCGTGAAACTGCTCAGCCCCGACGAGTTGAAGGAAGTCTGGCCGCTCTGCGAGACCGATGGCATCCTCGGAGCGCTACAGCATCCCGAAGACGGCTACATCCAGCCGGCGGACCTGACCCAGGCGCTGGCCAAGGGCGCCCGCGATTTCGGCGCCACCATCCATCGCAACACCGCCGTCACAGCCATCGAACAACTCGCCTCCGGCGAGTGGAAGATCACCACCGACAAGGGCGAGATCGTCGCCGAACACGTCATCTCGGCGACCGGAAACTTTGCCCGGCGGACCGGCGCGATGGTCGGGCTCGCCGTGCCGGTCATCCCGGTCGAGCACCAATACATCGTCACCGAGCCGCATCCCGCCATCGTCGAGCGCAAGCGCCAGGGCCTGCCGGAGATGGGAGTCCTGCGTGAGAGCGATTCCTCCTGGTACATGCGCGAGGAGAACGGCGGCCTCATTCTCGGCCCCTACGAGGTCGGCGCGCCCTGCTGCTATCTCGACGGACCCGACAAGGAGAGCGAGTACGAACTGTTCCAGGAGGATCTGGACCGCCTGATGCCGCATATCGAGACCGCGATCGCGCGTGTGCCGGCGTTTGGCGAGGTCGGTATCAAGAAGGTCTATAACGGCGCCATCGCCTATACGCCCGACGGCTCGCCCATCGTCGGCCCGGCGCCGGGCCTGAAGAACTTCTGGCTCAACGAGGGCCATTCCTTCGGCATCACCGCGGCCGGCGGAGCCGGCTGGCAGATCGCCGAATGGATCGTCGACGGCGAACCGACCGTCGACATGATCGGCGTCGATCCGCGCCGTTTCGGACCTTACGCGGGCGAGGGCTATCTCCGCGCCAAGAACGAGGAGGCCTATGCCAACGTCTTCTCCGTCCACTACCCCGATGAGGAACGCGCCGCCGCGCGGCCGTTGAAGACCTCGCCTTCCTATGAGCGTCAGAAGGCGCTCGGCGCGGTGTTCGGGTCGGTCTATGGCTGGGAGCGGGCGAACTGGTTCGCGCCGGACGGCTACGCGGTGCCGGAGGCCGAACTCGACGTCGGCGCCGATGTCCTGATGAAGCACAACCACGCGCCGGTCGATCACACCGGTCGGATTCGCGAACGCTGGTCGTTCCGCCGCTCGAACTATTTCGAGCTGGTCGGCGACGAGGTGAGGGCGGTGCATGAGGGAGTGGGCCTGCTCGACATGACGCCCTTCGCCAAGGCCGTCGTCACCGGGCCGGGCGCCGCGAGTTGGCTCGACGGCCTTCTCGCCAACCGCATCCCGAAAAAGACGGGCCGCATCGCGCTGTGCCATCTACTGACGCCGGCAGGCGGCGTGCGCTCGGAGTTCACCGTCTTCAAGGCCGGTGAGCAGAGCTATTATCTCGTATCCGGCGGCGGTTATGAATCCATCGACCACGACATCCTGCAAAAGGCGCTGCCGGACGACGGCAGCGTTCAGATGTATCCGGCCACGACACGCCTCGGCGTCCTGGTGATCGCCGGGCCGCGCTCGCGCGATGTTCTCGCCAAGCTGACGCGCACGGATCTCACCAACGCGGCGTTTCCCTGGCTGACCGGCCAACGCATCTCGGTCGGGCCGGTTCGCCTCGACGCGCTGCGGGTCAATTTCGTCGGCGAGCTTGGCTGGGAGTTGCACCACCCGATCGAAATGCAGAACGCGCTCTACGACATGTTGTTGGAGGCCGGCGCGGAGTTCGGAATCCGGCCCTTCGGCATCCGGGCGATGGGCAGCATGGCGCTGGAAAAATCCTATCGCCAATTGCCGCGCGAACTCTCCATCGAATACAATGCGTTCGAGTCCGGTCTTGAGAGATTCGTTCATCCAAACAAGGGCGACTTCATCGGCCGTGACGCGGTGGTCAAGGCGCGCGAGGCCGGTCTGCGCTGGCAGTTCGCGACGCTTGAAGTCCATGACGTCGGCGACGCGGACGCGCGCGGCTCGGAGCCGATCTACGCCGACGGGGAACTGGTCGGCCGGGCGACGAATGGCGGCTACGGCTGGCGGGTTGG
Source organism: Aurantimonas sp. E1-2-R+4 (assembly GCF_036549515.1). NCBI lineage: Bacteria > Pseudomonadati > Pseudomonadota > Alphaproteobacteria > Hyphomicrobiales > Aurantimonadaceae > Aurantimonas > Aurantimonas sp. E1-2-R+4. The sequence goes on from NZ_JAZHLK010000009.1 coordinate 91,964, forward strand.
CAAGAGCCTGGCGCTGGCCATGCTGAAGCCGGAACACGCGGGCGAGGGGACGCGGCTCCAGATCAAGATCCTCGGTACGCTTCACGATGCGACCGTGGTCGGCGAGAGCCCGTTCGATCCGAACAATGAGCGGCTGCGCGGATAAGCACAGGCACTCTCGCGGTCGGACCGGATAGTCCGGCAGGTGCACAGGTCGGGCGGATCGTGACAATTTTTTGTCTTGCGCGATGGCGCAATTGGCGTGACGATTTCGTCATGCGCTGCCGACTCGTCGCCTTCGTCGCTGTCTTCCTCCTCGCGGTCATCGCGGGGATAGATGGCTTTGCGTCGGCGACGGCGCAACTGCGTAGCCTTGGCGACTTGGGTACAAACGACCAACGGGCACCACAAGAAGGCCAGAAAGTTGACGTCGAACTCGTCCTCGCGGTCGATGTCTCATGGTCGATGGATCATGGCGAGCAGGAGATCCAGCGGGAAGGATATGCCGCGGCATTCCGTAGCGAGCCGGTCCAGCGAGCGATCATGGAAGGCGGCTACGGCCGGGTCGCGGTTACCTATATAGAGTGGGCCGGGATGTTCTCCCAATCGATCCTCGTGCCGTGGACGCTGATCGATTCCAAGGCGAGCGCTGAAGCGTTCGCCTATCGTCTGGCAAGCGAGGAGCCGGAGCGCCAGCGGCGAACCTCCATCGCATCCGCGCTCGATTTCATCGCGCCACTGTTCGATCGCAACGGCTTCGATGGTCGCCGGCGTGTCGTCGACATTTCCGGCGATGGACCGAACAATCAGGGGCGCATGGTCACCGCCGCGCGCGATGCGGCGGTCGCCCGCGGCATCACGATCAACGGCCTGCCGCTGATGACGTCAGGCGGAGGCTTCGGCTGGAGTTCGATCCCCGATCTCGACCGCTATTATACGAACTGTGTGATCGGGGGACCCTCGGCCTTCATCATCCCGGTCAACGATTGGTCGCAGTTTCCCGAGGCGGTGCGCCGTAAACTGGTGCTCGAACTCGCCGGCAGCTGGCCCGACGATCAAGCGAATGACCCAGCAACCGTTATTCCAGCGCAGAACGCCTCGGCCGCCGACTGTCTGATCGGCGAACGGCTGTGGCAACAGCGCCAGCAACGTTGGATCGAGGATTTCCAGTAGGGCAGGGCCGGGGGAGGCGCCCCCGATCAGGCCGGAGATGGCGCGGCGCGTCCGGCCCGTTCCTGCTGCGGCGAGCGCGAATAGAGTTCGCGGTAGCATTTGGAAAAATGCGACGCGGAGACGAAACCGCTGGCGACGGCGATCTCGACGATCGGCAGTTGCGATTGCATCAGCAGGTGCCGGGCTCGATCGAGCCGAATCTCCAGATAGTAACGCGCTGGCGAGCGGCCCATCTCCTTGTCGAAGAGACGCTCGACCTGCCGGCGGGAGAGGCCGACGGCGCGGGCGATCTCGACCAGCGACAGCGGATCGGAGAGATTGGCTTCCATGATTTCGATCACCCGCAGAACCTTGGCATGTTGAACGCCGAGCCGCGCGCGCAGCGGCAGTCGCTGCCGGTCCTGCGGGCCGCGCACTCTGTCGGTCAGCGCCTGCTCGCAGACCCGGTTGACCACGTCCTCGCCTTGGTCCTCGCCGATCAGGGCGAGCATCATGTCGAGTGAGGCCGTGCCGCCGGCGCAAGTGTAGATGTTGTGGTCGATCTCGAAGAGATCGGCATAGACGTCGGCGCGCGGGAAGGCTTCGGCAAAGCCCGGCATGTTCTCCCAATGGATGGCGCAGCGGCGGTCGGCGAGGAGACCCGCCCGCGCGAGAATCCAGGCGGCGGTGCACAGGCCGCCGACAGAGATGCCGCGCTGATGGGCCTCGCGCAGATAGGAGAAGGCCGCCTTGTCGGAGAAATCCTCGACCAATACGCCGGAGCAGGCGAAGACCATGGATGGCCGTCTTTCGCCGGGCAGCGCCCGGCGCTCAGCCTCCACGGAACTTGTCACCGCCACTTCGACGCCGTTCGACGCGCGCACCGGCGCGCCGTCGGTCGAGGCGAGGCGCCAGCGATAAATCTCGCGGTCAACGATGCGGTTGGCGATCCGCAGCGGCTCGATCGCGGTCGCGAAGGCGATCATGGAGAAATTCGGAACGAGCAGAAACACGATGGTCCGCTTGGGCGCGGCCTCGCTCATCGTATCGTCAATTCTGGTCGTTTGGCCGCTCCCAAAGCGCGGCTGACCAGTCGGGGCTGACGCGATCCTCATCGGCAAATGCCTCCGACCCTAACGCGACCGGCGATGGTCTCGCTTCCACGACATTGCGACCACGCGGTCGAATCGCGCGAGATTGCGCGGGATTGTTTCCGCGCGCAAGCGACGTCTTTCACTTTCAGGCCGGAGCATAGCCAAATTGTCGGTGGGCTGATTATCCCGGCAGATCGTCTTCGGGATTGCCGCTGTCATATTCGAGCAGCAGTCGGTCGGCGCGGCCTTGGGCATCGACGCCGAGGCGTCGCCTGACACATCTGCTGCGAAAGGCGGCGTCCATGAGCTCGGATTCGCTCATTCCCAGATGAGCCACGAGATGCAGGAGCGTACGTTTGCCCTGACCGCCGCCAGCCGTCTTTTCGTCGCGCAGATACTGCTCGAGGCGCAGACGCTTCTGACGGCGTTCCCACACGTATCGACCAAAAGCCCATACCGCGACCGTCGCCGTGAGGATTGCCGCGATATTCGACAATGCTCCCAGCAGGGTCATGGCAAAAGCCTCATCGCTACTCTACTTCTTGCGGGCCTTGCGAGCGGCGTATTTGGCGTCGCGGGCCGCCTTGCGGGCGGCTTCGTCGGCGACCATCTGCGCCATCGGCCGGTTTTTCTCGGCCTTGGCGGCTTCTTCCGCGGCCAGGCGCTCGGCTTCCTTCTCGGCCTTGCGAGCGGCTGCCTCGCGGGCTTTGGCTTCGGCCTCGGCGCGCTTCTTGGCCTGACGCTCCTCGCGAGCCGCGACGATGGCGGCGCGCTCGGCGCGGCGGGCTTCGGCGGCGGGGTCGTTCTGCTTCGCCTTCATCTTTTCGAGAAGGGCGGCTTTCGCTTCTTGCGCGGCTGTGCGGCGTTCGACGAAATCCGCACCCTTGGGTTTCAAAACTGACATGGACCAATCGTAATTCGTGGAAAAGGGTTCGCTCGCTCGTTTTTCGGGCGTCGACGCCTTGGGGGATAAGCCGCCAGCGGCGCCGCGTCAATCGCAACGGTCTGGTTCAACGGGGAGGGCGACCGCCGCGACGGCGTCGGGGCGCGTCACCTTCGGCTTCGCCGGAGCGCCGGATCGGCCGGCCCTCGGCATCGCGGTTGGGCAGCCTCTGCACCTTGACCAGTTCGGGATAGGCGTCGCGCTTGTTCGGAAACGCCATGGCGGCGACGAAATGATCCTGGAAGGCGGGCTCCAGCGCGGTCTCGACCTTCTGGATGCGCTTGACCACCGCCTCGATCTCGCGGCGATAGGACCGGTTCAACAGCGCCATGCGCGCGCCGGCGCCCGCCGCATTGCCGACCGAGCCACATTTTTCCACGTTACAGTCGGGCACCAGTCCGAGGACCATGGCGTATTTCGGCTCGATGAAGGAGCCGAAGGCGCCGGCCAGCGCGATGCGGTCGATGGTGTCGGACTCACCTGCAGCGCCGAACTTGTCGATCAGCAGCTTGATGCCGGCGTAAAGCGCCGCCTTGGCGAGCTGGATAGCGCGCACGTCGGTTTGCAGGATGCTGATCGTCCGGGCGGACGTCGCGTGGAGGACATAGGCGAAGGTGCGCCCCTCCGGGACAATGCGGGACGAGCGGGCGGCAAGCGATCCGTCGATGATTCCGTCTTCGGTGATGATGCCGGCGAGAAACATTTCCGCGATCACCTCGATGATTCCGGAGCCGCAAATGCCAGTGACGCCGGTCGATTGCGCGGCGGCGGCAAAGCCCGGATCGTCGGACCAGCCATCCACCCCGATGATCTTGAAGCGGGGCTCCAGCGTCTCCGGATCAATGCGAACGCGCTCGATGGCGCCCGGCGCGGCACGCTGCCCGGAGGAAATTTCTGCGCCTTCGAAGGCCGGACCGGTCGGCGAGGAAGCGGCCAGAAGCCGCTGCCGGTTGCCGAGCACGATTTCGGCATTGGTGCCGACATCGACGACGAGCATCGTCTCGTCCTGGCGATGCGGGCCTTCCGAGAGCGTGACGGCCGCCGCGTCCGCGCCGACATGGCCGGCAATGCAGGGCAGGAGATAGGCGCGGGCCGCCGGATGCAGGCTGAGATCGAGGTCGCTGGCCGGCACGGCCAGAGCGCCCGACACGGCCAGCGCGAAGGGCGCCTGGCCGAGTTCGGTGGGATCGATGCCGAGGAAGAGATGATGCATGATCGGATTGCCGACGAAGACGCAATCCATGATGTCGGCCGTGTCTACGTTGGTTTCGGTCGCGACCTCCTCGACCAGCCTCTGGATCGCCTCGCGCACCGCCTTGGTCATTTCCGGCCGGCCACCGGGGTTCATCATCACATAGGAGACGCGGCTCATCAGATCCTCGCCGAAGCGGATCTGCGGGTTGGGCGTGCCGGCCGAGGCAATGGTCGCGCCCGACAAGAGCGACGACAGATGCAGCGCGATCGTCGTCGAGCCGATATCGACGGCGATGCCGTAGGCCTCGTTCTTGAGACCGGAATAGAGTCCCATCAGGCGTGGGCGTTCGTCGTCGCGATCCTGGGCGATTGCGCAGGTGACCTTCCAGGCGCCGTCGCGCAGCGTCTTCTGGACATGGGGAAGAATCCCCGGATCGACGATCGGCGCCGAGATGCCCCAATCCTTTTCCAGCGCCACGAAAATGCGATCGAGATCGCCCAGCGGCGCGTGCATGTCGGGCTCGACGACCTCGACGTAAAGCAGCCTGATCGCCGGGTCGCGCGGAAATTCGCGCGTGTCGACCGCCTTGCGGACGACCGCCGCGTTGACCGCCATGTCGGACGGCAGGTCGATTACGAGGTCGCCTTCGATTGTGGTGGAGCAGGAGAGCCGGCGGCCGGGCTTCAGGCCGCGTTTGGCGGCATAGCGCTCTTCCTTGGCCGACCAGGCCGAGAGGTGATCGGCCGCCGAGGTGATCTTGTGCTTGGCGAAGATACCCTCGGCGACCTCGATCTGGCAGCGGCCGCAAATGCCGCGCCCCCCGCAGACGCTCTCGACATAGACGCCGAGCGAACGCGCCGCCTCGATGACCAGCGTGCCTTTCGCGAAGCGGCCGCGCTGGCCGGACGGCATGAACAGGACGAGGGGATCTTGCTGGGTCATCGTGCCGCCATCAGCCTGGAACCGTGCCGGCCCTCGCCCTTCGAGGCTCGCTGCGCTCGCACCTCAGGATGAGGGCGCTGACGGACGCGCCATCAGCGCCGGAAAGCCGCGGACATGTCACTTCGACAATCTCTTGCGATTGGCGCGCACGCGCTGGGAATAGGGTTTCAGGCCGGCGGACAGGATCGCGTCGCCATGGTTGGAATGGCTGCCGCGTCCCGTCACGGCGCCGAGCGTGGCCTCGGTGACGGCTTCCATCGCGGCCATATTCATGGCGACGAGCGACTCGCCCGCCGCTTGCAGCTTCTCAGCGACCATGCGCGACATCTCATCGTGGTCCGTGGCCGTCGGGGAAGCGGCCGACATCCAGAATTGCATCATGCGGTTGCCGATCACGAAGGGTGACAGCATCATCAGCGTCGACATTTCGGAGCTGCTCTTGGGAGCAACGGAAAGCGACAGGCGGCGGCGGGTCATCAAGCGAATTCCTTTCGGGGTGTCCCTTCGGTGGGGACTGTCCCGCGAGAAACGTTCGGCGACACCAAACAGTCGCAGCAGCGGCCAAGTTTATTTCGCACTTGCGAAAAGAATAACGCCGGTCGCGGACGGTCCGTAGCCTTTGATGCGGCGCTCGCCGAGCCGCCGGCCGCCATCAGGACTGCGCCATCCGGGCTTCCCGACCGCCGCGTCGCCGGCCGCTGCCGGATGGCGCGGCGGCTGAACCGGCTGCGACCATCGTCGCGGCTGGTTGGACATCGCGGTAGTTGCGGATCCAGCTTCCGCAGGACGGATCGTTGCCCATCAAAACGTTGGCGGCGCGAACCGCCTCCATCTCCTGCGGCCGGCAGGGATTCATGATCGCCGAGGTCATGCCGGCGGCAATCGCCATCGGCAAGAAGGCGGCGTTGATACCGTGGCGGTGCGGCAGGCCGAAGGAGATGTTGGAGGCGCCGCAGCTCGTATTGACGCCGAGCTCCTCGCGCAGGCGACGCACCAGGGCGAAGACCTGCCGGCCCGCCGTGCCCATCGCACCGATCGGCATGACCAGCGGGTCGACGACGATGTCGCACGGCTTGATGCCGTAGTCGGCGGCATGCCGGACGATCCGCTTCGCGACCTCGAAGCGCACGTCCGGATCTTCGGAAATGCCGGTTTCGTCGTTGGAGATGGCGACGACCGGCACGTCGTATTTCTTGATCAGGGGCAGGATCGCCTCGAGCTTTTCCAACTCTCCGGTGACGGAGTTGACCAAGGGCCGCCCCTCGGCGACCTCCAGCGCTGCCCGGATGGCGGAGGACACCGAGGAATCGATCGAGATCGGCAGATCGGTGAGGCTTTGGACGAGGCGGATGGTCTGAACCAGCAGCGGCGGCTCCGAGACATTCGGGTCGACGGCGGTGACCCCGGCGTTCACGTCGAGCATGGTCGCGCCCGCGGCAACCTGCTCCAGCACGTCCCTGGTGACGGTGTCGAAATTGCCGGCGACCATTTCGGCGGCGAGCTTCTTGCGCCCGGTCGGATTGATCCGCTCGCCGATGACGCAGAATGGTTCGTCGAAGCCGATCACGATCTCCCTCTTGGCGGAGGCGACGACAGTACGGGTCATGGGCGGTCTTTCCGGTGAAGAGGCTGAAGGAAGATTCGGTTCGGCTGGCGCTCAGCCGTGCTGGAGCTTGAGGTCGCGGCTGAAGGACGAGGCTTGGTTCGGCCAGGAGCCGCGCTCGGTGAGCCATTCAGCGGATTTCACCAGGCCGCCGAAGGGAAAGACATGAATCTGCCGGACGGGAGAGTCCAGCGTCGCCTGCCAATGCCGCTCGATCGGCCCGACCACTGCTTCCGGTGAATGGGTGGTGGCGAGCGCGGTCAGGGCCAGCGCCCGCTTCTTCAGGAAGGCGACGGAGTTGCCGACACCGCACATCGCGGCGTATTTGATCAGCGTGGTGATCTTGGCGGGTCCGGCAACGCCCAAATGGATCGGCAGGCCGATGCCGGCCTCGCGGATGGCCAGCGACCAGCTGATGAACTCGTCGGCGTCGAAACCGAACTGGGTAACGATGCGCATATGCGCCCCGGTGCGCTCGCCGAAATCGCGTTTGAGCCGCAACGCCTCTTCGGCGGTCGCGGCCGAGAAGTCGGGCGAGCCCTCGGGATGGCCGGCGACACCGACATCGCGGATTCCGTAGCGGTCGAAGAGGCCGCTCTCCAGAATCTCCATGGTCGAGGTGAACGGTCCGGCCGGACGATCGAGGCCGCCACCGATCACCAGCATGTCGTCGACGCCGGCCTCTTCGGCATAGGCCCGGATACGGGTCTCCAATTCGTCGCGACTGCGGATGCGGCGCGCCGGAATATGCGGGACCGGCGCATAGCCGAGGTCGGAAATTCGTTTCACCGCGCGGATGAAATCCTTGACGGAGTCGACACCGACATCGGTCAGATAGACCTTGGTTCCGGCGGGAAACAGATCGGGCAACTCGCGCGATTCCAGCGCCTGCTTGGGGGCGACCTCGATCGAGGCGGGGATATGATGCCGCGGCAACGGCAGATCCTGTATCATGGCTCACGCCCCTCGTTGGCGACCAGCGCCGCGAGGCGATCCCGGTCGTAGCGTTGATCGAGTTCGGTCAATCTGTTCGTGGCCTCGGCTTCGAGGTCGTCCGCTTCGCAGGCCGCGCTGTCGCGTCGCCACTCGGCGAGATAGGCCTCGGAATCCTGGGCGCCGACGCGCATGGCGCAGCGGTCGATCGCCTCGATGAAGCGTATCGGCAGTTCGCGACGCGCCGCCTTGCGGCCCTGGCGGACGATCACCTGGGCGGGAATATCCCGCCAATAGACGATTTGCGTTTCGGCCATGCCGCATCTCCCACGCCCGGCAATGTGCCGGGAGACGCTGTCGGAGGATATGCCGGACGCGACGACGCGCGGCGGCTTTGCGACATTCGGCGCCTGACGAGCGATCCGGAGATTTTTTTGAGGATCGGGAGCGATCGAGTGGCCATGGCGACGTAGCCGCTGCTTGGCCGAGGCCCCCGAATCCAACCAGTGCCAAATTCGACCCTGTCCGGCACGCGCCATCCGGCCGGATCGGTCAGAAAATCTGCATGACCGCGAGGGTCGCGGCACCGTAGACACCGCCCAGAACGGCGACCGATGCTACTCCGAGAAGGATGGAGGCAATCAGCCAGAGACCGTCGCGGGCGGTGATCGCCACTCCGGCGAGAGCGATAGCGACGCCGGGCGCCATATTGGTCAGTGGAAAGGGAAGCGCCACCAGTGCCGCCATCAGAAAGCAGAACCAGCCGACCGCGACAAGCAGCACCCATTCAGGCTCGGGCCAATAGCGATGCCGTGCGAGGCGCTCGATCCAGCGCAGCGTCGGTCCGATCTTGCGCATCCCCATGCCGAGCGTGTCGGCGCTGAGGCGGATGCGATGGACACGGCCAGGCAGCCAGAGCCGGTGGCGGCCGATCGCGAGCTGCAGCGCGAACAGCATGAGCGGGATGCCGAAGAGCAGCGAGGCGCCCGGCGGGAGCGGAACCAGATTGAGCCCGCCGAGCAGAATGAAGAATGCCCCATACGCTCGCGAATCGAAGGCCTGGGACAATTCGCCGAGCGTCGGACCGGTCCGGTCGCGATGGGTGTAGCCCCGCAGAATGGCGGAGATGCGTCGCTGCCGCTTGGCCCCGCGTCGCCGCAGCGATCGTCGAATGTTTGAGAAGGCGGCGGGTGACACGGTGGATACTCGGTAAACTGGGTTTGCGGAACGGATCGCGGAGCTGAATGGCATGAGGCAGGCAATGCCAAACCGCCGGCACGGCCTCCCCCGGGGATGTCCCGAAGTTTGTTGAACTTCGTTGAGCGGCGATGCCGGGTTGAACGTTACGCGGCCCTCGATGCAGGGGCAATGAACTTTTCGGCATTTTGGCGCTGATGGGC
>NZ_JAZHLK010000090.1:0-6396 GCF_036549515.1 Aurantimonas sp. E1-2-R+4
AAGCGACATCCTGGCATCATCGATATTTGAGGCATGCTTCCTCCACCGCATCATCTGCGGTGTTAGAAAGAGTCGCGACGCCTCAAGACCACACAACATGCGCAAGAGCCGGTCGAGTGGACAGGGCGTGGCCTTGTCGCTGATCGTCGTCTTCACCGGCTTGCCGCGGACGACGCCCTTCAGGCCCATCTGGCGCATCAGCCGGGCGACGGTGCAGCGTGCGACGTCGATGCCCTCGCGCTTCATCTGACGCCAGACCCGGGGTCAAGCCCGGGGCGGGCTCTTGCGAACCCCGTAGACACCGAAGTTCGCCTCGAAGACGCGGCGGATGTCGTCGCATAGCTCGGTGTCGCGTCGTTCTCGAGCCGGTCGGCGATCCGGGTCACGTTTGCGGGCCGCGTGCTCGTGGTATGTCGACGGAGCGATCGGCAGAGTGAGCCATGTCGCGCCATTGGTCCGAGCGACAATGGCGAACGGCAGATCGGCTCGATCCCATAGACATCACGATGATCCCGGATCAAGTCCGGGACCGATGAACGCCGTCATCGTCGGAATGGGCGGTCGAGCTCCGCCACCGCAAAATACGCCGATGCCTTGCGCAGGATCTCGTTGGCCTGACGCAACTCGCGGACCTCACGTTCGAGAGCCTTGATCCGGTCGCGCTCCTCGCTCGTTTGCCCGGCCCTAACACCCTGGTCGCTTTCGGCCTGCCTGACCCAGTAGCGCAGCGTCTCCCCGGCGCAGCCGATCTTCGCCGCGATGGAGGAAATCGCTGCCCACTGCGAGGCGTGATCGCCCTGGTGCTCCAGCACCATGCGGACCGCTCGCTCGCGGACCTCCGGCGAATATCTCTTCGATGTCGTCTTCGTCATCATGACCCCATTCTCTCAAGAATTGAGGTCTCCGGGAAACCCGGCGCGGTTCAGGATCATCAGTCCTTGAAGCACGCCAAGGCAAGTGCTAGCACGCCGCTACGCTTCGAGTGTCTTTCAGAAATTAGCTTCGGAGCGCAATCACGCAGCAGAATGGAATACGCTTGAGGGTTCTGATCGTCAGCCAGCACTATTGGCCGGAGACCTTCCGCATCACCAACGTGGTCGGGGCGCTTCTTGAGGCCGGATGCGACGTCACCGTTCTTGCCGGTCAGCCGAATTATCCGGAAGGCCGCATCTTCCCAGGTTATCACGCGCTCGGTTGCGGCTCTGAGATTCATCCGGACGGCTATCGGATTTACAGGGTTCCGGTCTCGCCCCGAGGCAAGGGAGGAGCAGGGCGGATGATCGCCAATTACGCATCCTTCCTGGTGAGTTCTGTCCTTGCAGGTCCCTGGCTTCTGCGCAGGGAGCACTATGATGTCGTCTTCGTTTATGCAATCTCGCCGATTCTGCAGGGTTTGACCGGCGCGGTGATCGCCCGGATCAAAGGCGCGGCGCACGTCATCTGGGTACAGGACCTGTGGCCACAGAGCCTCCAGTCCACCGGGTTCGTTAAAAACGAGACGATGCTGTCTGCTGTCGGGGCGCTGACGCGGTTCATTTATCGGCAAGCCCACCTGCTTCTCGCGCAGTCGCCCGGATTCAAAAAAAGCCTTGTGGAGATGATGGGTGCGGACGTGCCCGTCGCCTACCATCCCAATCCCGGCGATCCGCCTCTCGGCGACCGCGCCCGGGCGAAGATGCCCGTGCTGGTCCTCAAGCCCGGCTTCAACGTTGTCTTCGCCGGTAATCTCGGCACTGCCCAATCGCTCGAGACAGTGTTGGACGCGGCGGAGCGCCTTCTTGCCGACCCTGATATCCGCATCGTCCTGATCGGCTCCGGTAGCCGCTCGGACTGGCTGCGGGAGGAGATCGCGCGCCGGAACCTGACCAATGTCGAGCTTCCCGGCCGCTTTCCCGGCGAGGCGATGCCGGCGATCCTTGCCCAGGCCTCGGCGCTTCTCGTCACGCTCACGCGAGCGGAGAATTTTGGCCTGACCGTGCCGAGCAAGATCCCGACCTATCTCGCTGCCGGCAAACCCATCGTCGCCGCTTTGGACGGCGACGGGGCCGAAGTCATCCGACTGGCGGGAGCGGGTTTGACCGTTCCGGCGGAAGACGCTAGTAGTCTCGCGGCGGCGATAGGCGTGATGAAGTCCTTGCCCGATGAGGAAAGGGGCGCGATGGCTTCCGCCGGGCGTCGGTACTTTGACGGCCATTTCGCGCCGGACCGGCTGGCGCAGTCGCTGGTTCGGCACTTCCAGCAGGCGATCGCTAATCGCAAGGGAGCGAAAGCTAGTCCGCCGCAGGATGGAGAATCTCCGAATGGCTGACGAGAAGCGCGTTCTGGTGCTCGGGGCGACCGGCATGCTCGGTAACGCGGTGTTCCGCATCTTCGCGGACAGTTCCGGCTATCGTACCTTCGGATCCACCCGCTCCACGTCTCTGCATTGCCGTTTTCAGCAAGGGGCGCGCGCGGGACTCATTAGCGGGATCGATGTCGAGAACTTTGACTCGCTCAGCGAGCTCTTCGCGAAGGTTAAACCCGACGTCGTGATCAACTGCGTAGGCGTCGTCAAGCAACTCGACGATGCCCAGGACCCCCTGAAGGCTATTCCGCTGAACGCCATTCTGCCGCACCGGCTGGCGCGCCTCGCGGCCGTCGCGGGTGCGCGGCTCGTCCATATCAGCACCGACTGCGTCTTCGACGGGGCGGACGGGAACTATGCCGAGGACTTTCGCCCGAACGCCTATGATCTCTACGGCCGTAGCAAGCTCCTGGGTGAAGTCGACTACGAAAATTCCGTAACGCTGCGCACCTCGATCATTGGGCGCGAGCTTTCCAGCGCGCATTCGCTGATCGATTGGTTCCTCGGACAGGAGGGGTCGGTGAAGGGCTTTACGCGGGCGCGATTTTCCGGACTGACGACGGTGGAACTCGCCCGCGTAATCCGCGACTTTGTGCTGCCGCGCCCCGAGCTTCGCGGACTCTACCATGTCTCGGCCGAGGCGATCAGCAAGCACGACTTGCTCAAACTCGTCGCAAATGCCTATTGCAAGGACATCACAGTCGTGCCCGATGAGGCGCTCGTCATCGACCGCTCCCTCAATTCGGCCCGTTTCCGCGACGAAACGGGCTACCAACCCCCGGCATGGCGGGACCTTGTCACCGCCATGCGCGATTTCGGCTGAACCAGAACTGCGCCAGGAAATCATGTTCCAAAATAAAACCTTATTCATTACGGGCGGCACCGGCTCCTTCGGAAACGCCGTTCTCAGGTGCTTCCTCGACTCCGACTTTTCTGAGATCCGCATCTTCAGCCGCGGCGAGAAGAAGCAGGAGGACATGTGGCTGTCCCTCAGGGATGACCGGGTGAAGTTCCACAACGGCGACGTGCGCGACTACAACGCGGTGGACGACGTCATGCGGGGCGTGGGCTACGTGTTGCACGCCGCGGCGCTGAAGCAAGTGCCTTCGTGCGAGTTCTATCCAATGGAGGCGATGCGCGGCCTGTTCTTGAGCCAGGCCTCCATCAAGGTCATCGGGACGCTCCACGGTGAGAAGCTCTACGAATTGCTGGTCTCGCGCGAGGAGATGGTGCGAGCGGAGGATCTCGGCGATTACTACCGCATCCCCGCCGACTCCCGTGACCTGAACTACGACAAGTATTTCGTCGAAGGCGAGCGCGAGATCGCGGAGATCGAGGACTACACCTCTCACAATTCGAGACGCTTTGACGTGGAGGGCGTGCGCCAGATCCTTCTAAGCCTCAACCTGATCCAGGGGGCCCTGCGTGCTTAAGGTCATGACCCTTGTCGGGACGCGGCCGGAGATCATCCGCCTGTCCCGCATCATTGACAGGTTCGACGCTCAGTTCGAGCATACGCTGGTCCACACGGGGCAGAACTATGACTACGAGCTGAACGGCATCTTCTTTTCCGAACTCGGGATCCGCGCGCCCGATCTCTTCCTCGGGGCGGCTGGGGCGTCTGCCGCGGAGACCATCGGCAACGTCATCATCGCTGTCGACAAGGCGCTCGAGACGTATCGCCCCGATGCCCTGCTGATCCTCGGCGACACTAACAGCTGCCTTGCCGCCATCGCGGCCAAGCGCCGGAAGATTCCGATCTTCCACATGGAAGCCGGCAACCGCTGCTTCGACTTCCGGGTGCCCGAGGAGATCAATCGGCGGATCGTCGATCATGTGTCCGATATCAACCTGACCTATAGCCAGATCGCGCGCGACTATCTCCTGCGCGAGGGCGTGGCGCCCGACCAGGTGATCGTCACCGGAAGCCCGATGAGGGAGGTGCTGGAGCATTATCAAGCCGGGATCGAGGCTTCGCACGTAGTCTCGCGTTTTGGGCTCGTGGAAGGGCGGTACTTCGTCGTCAGCGCTCACCGTGAGGAGAACGTCGACCCGCCGGAGGGGATCGCCCGCCTTGCTTCCGTGCTCAACGCTCTGGCGGAACGCTACGATAATCCGGTGGTCGTCTCCACCCATCCGCGCACGCGCGCGCGCATCGACGCCCTGGGAGTCTCCTGCCATCCGCTTGTGCGCTTCGAGAAGCCCTTCGGCTTCCTTGATTATATCAAGCTTCAGATGGCGGCGCAGGCGACGCTCTCCGACAGCGGCACCATAACCGAGGAAAGCTCGATTCTCAACTTCCCGGCGCTCAACCTGCGCGAGGTCCACGAGCGTCCAGAGGGCTTCGAGGAGGCTTCGGTCATGATGGTCGGACTGAACGTGGAAAGCGTGATGACAGGCCTTTCGATCCTCGAGAAGCAGCCGAGAGGTGAGTCGCGCCTCCTTCGGATGCCCGCCGACTACGCTCCGGCAAACGTGTCCGACAAGATGCTGCGCATTGTCGTCAGCTACACGGACTTCGTGAACCGCCGGGTGTGGCTCAAGACTGCCGACTGAAAGTTGTCTCAGAGGAGCAAGCAAGGCCATGGCCGCCATGGACAGCGACGAACTTGCAAGGGTGATTGAGGAGGAGAGCGCGCTTCTATTCGAGAACTTTGACGAGGCAGTGGCTTTTTCTCTCGGCAGCTCCATGCAGGCCCGTGCGCTTGCACAGGGTGCGCGAATCGTCATCGACATCCGGCTCTGGGACCGCCCGCTCTTCTATGCCGCGCTTCCGGGCTCCACCGGATCGAACCCCGAATGGGCGCGACGCAAGATCAATGTCGTTCGGCTGTTCCACAAGAGCAGCTATCGTATGGCGCTCGAGCAGCGCCGCGAGGACCGCACTTTTCCTCCCCGATATGGCCTTGACGTCTCCGACTATGTCCTTGCCGGGGGAGGATTCCCCATCCGCGTGCGCTCCGCCGGCGTGATCGGCGCGATCGCAGTTTCGGGCTTGGCCGAGCACGAGGATCACGACATGATCGTGGCGGCTATCGGGAAATTTGTAGGCGGCTGACATCGCGGCGAAGGTAGCGTTGAGCGTCGGCTCGAACCACAACGGCTTGGCAACGCCGGCCTTCAGATTGTCGCAGACGATGCTCTTCGTAACGCCGCCGAAGAAGGCAATGATGCTTCCCCGAATTGGTGGACACGGGTTTAGGCCATTTGTCGTTCGGCCTGTTCCGGGGTCCTATATGCGAGAGCGGAGAGGATCCGCCGTCGATCATAGTAGCCCTCGATATACGCGAATAGCTCGCGTTTGGCGTCCTCGCGGGTCGACCATTGCCGTCGGTGTGTCAATCGGCGTGGAATGTTGGGACTGACTCATTCCCGATGCAGTTGAGAGGCCATGTGGCGGTTTTCCGAAGAGGAGAACGATCTTATGCCCACCGCCATTTCGCTCTCATCGCTAATTCCTGCCGGCCTTTCGGTCGAACGTTTCGAGGTCGTCGACAGCGTGCTTTTGGTCACCGCTTTGGCTCGGACGCGAGATTCCGCGTGCCCGTCATGCGGAAGCCCCTCGCGCCGGCTACATAGCCGCTATGTTCGCTGCGTTTCCGATCTCCCTTCGGCCGGGAGGCCCGTGCGGCTGTTGCTGGTCACACGCCGCTTTCGCTGCGATCTTACGGGTTGTCGCCGCAAGATCTTTGCCGAACGCTTTGGCGACGAGGTCGTCGCGGAACGGGCGCGCCGCACCGGCAGGATGGAACGCATCGTCCATCACCTCGGCCTGGCTCTCGGCGGGCGACCCGCGGCGTGCTTTGCCCAGCGGCTGATGATGCCGGTCAGCAACGACACACTGCTTCGCGTAGTCCGGCGACGAGCACGATCGCGCAGGGATTCCTTGAATGTCGTCGGCATCGATGACTTCGCTTTTCGCCGGAATCACCACTACGGGTCGATCGTCTGTCAACGTCGGAGCAAAACCGGGCCAGTGGGGCGGAGTAAAAGCAGGCCACTGGCGTGAGGGGCACGACACAGGAAAGGGCCCGATCGGGCCCTTTCCTGTG
>NZ_JAZHLK010000091.1:0-6258 GCF_036549515.1 Aurantimonas sp. E1-2-R+4
ACCAACCATCCGGACCGCTCGCTCACGTACCTCGGGTGAAAACTTCCTGGTCGTCTTGCTCATCGTAGCTCCTTCTCACAGATAGGAGCCTCCGGAAAACCCGGGACGCTTCAGATCTTCATGCCGCTGGTCCACGAAATCGGCATCGACCCGATCCAGTTCGGCATCCTGCTGACGCTAAACATCGCGCTCGGCCAGCAAACCCCGCCGGTCGCCAGCGTGCTGGTCACGGCCTGCTCGATCGCCCGCACCGACATCTGGAAGACGACGAAGACGAACCTGCCGTTCATCGGCGTTCTGGTCCTGATCCTGATCCTCGTCACCTATGTGCCGGCGGTCTCGCTGTCGCTGGTCGACGTCTTCTACGAGTAACGAATCCGTCGCCCGCTTTCGTTAAGGAATCGCTTCGATCCTGGGCGCCGAAACTTCCTTCACCGCAAGGCTTGGCACGAGCGGCCAAGACGCGGTAGTTAGCCTCTCTACGGTATACATTGCCGAAATTGGCGACAGAGGAGGGGGACGATGCTGCTCGGCTGCATAGGGGACGACTTCACCGGCTCGTCCGACCTTGCCAACACCCTCGCCAAGGGCGGCATGCGGGTGACGCAGTTCTCCGGTGTGCCGAGTGGCCCCGCCGAGCCGGGCGTCGAGGCCGGAATCGTCGCGCTGAAGTCGCGGACGATTCCCCCGGCCGAGGCGGTGGCGCTGTCGCTCGAAGCGCTCGACTGGCTGGTCGCCCAAGGCTGCCGGCAGTTCCTGTTCAAATATTGCTCGACCTTCGATTCGACGCCGGACGGCAATATCGGGCCGGTGATCGATGCCCTGATGCAGCGCCTCGGGACAGACCGCACGATCGTTTGCCCGGCGTTTCCGGCGACCGGGCGCAGCATCTATCAGGGGCACCTCTTCGTCGGCGACCGGCTGCTCAGCGAAAGCGGCATGGAACACCATCCGCTGACGCCGATGACCGACGCCGACCTTCGCCGCTGGCTGGCACCGCAGACGAAACAGGGCGTCGGGCACGTCGCCGCGACAACGGTGTTTCGAGGTGGCCCGGCGATCCTGGACGCGATGGCCGCCGAGGTAGCCGCCGGCCGCCCCGTGGTGGTGGTCGACGCGATCCGCGACGCGGATCTTATGGCCATCGGAGCCGCCGCGAAGGACCTGCGGCTTTTGACCGGCGGCTCGGGCATCGCCCTCGGCCTGCCGGAAAACTTCCGCGCCGAGAACCTGCTTGCGTCCAACGCCTCTGAATGGAGTGGTTCGGACGGCACGGCGGCGATCCTGTCGGGTTCCTGTTCAACCATGACGCGGACGCAGGTGGCACGTTATGCCGATGGCTCCCCTGCCCTCGAAATCGTCCCCGATCGGGTGATGGCGGGCGAGCAGTCGCCGGGCGACGCCGTCCGCTGGGCGCTCGGACAGGAGGGCGGCGCCCCACTGATCTACTCCTCGGCCGATCCGGAGGCGGTCAAGGCGGCGCAGCAGCGTTTCGGCCGGAACCAACTCGCCGCGCGTCTTGAAGAATTCTTCGCCGAAACCGCCCGCGAATTGTGCGCCGCCGGCGTCACGCGGCTGGTGGTGGCGGGCGGCGAGACGTCGGGTGCGGTCGTCGAGGGGCTCGGCCTCTCCGCCCTTGACATCGGGCCGGAAATCGCGCCGGGCGTCCCGGCCGTCAAGGCCTCCGACCGGCCGCTGTGGCTGACGCTGAAGTCGGGCAATTTCGGCGACGCGGATTTCTTCCAGACGGCGCTGGGCGTCTTGAAAGGCGAGCATCATGACGGCTGAGGCACAGCTTCGCGAGACGGTCTGCGAACTGGCGCGCTCGATCTACGACCGTGGCCTGACCCACGGCGCTTCGGGCAATATCTCGGTCCGGATGCCCGATGGCGGGCTGCTGGTCACGCCGACCGGTTCCTCCTTCGGCCGGCTCGATCCGGCCCGCCTCAGCCGGCTCGACGCCGCCGGGACGCTCGTCGAGGGCGACAAGCCGACCAAGGAAATGCCGCTGCACCGGGCGTTTTACGAGACCCGCTCCACCGCCGGCGCCGTTGTGCACCTCCATTCGACCCATTCCGTCGCCCTTTCGATGCTGCCGGGCATCGACCCGGACAATATGCTGCCGCCGCTCACCGCCTATTCGATCATGCGGCTCGGCAAGGTACAGTTGCTGCCGTATTTTCTGCCCGGCGATGCGGCCACGGGCGACGCGATCCGCGGGCTCGCCGGGCGCCGCTCGGCGGTGATGCTGGCCAATCATGGTCCGGTCGTCGCCGGCAAGGATCTGGAAGCCGCCGTCTATGCCGTCGAGGAACTGGAAGAGACGGCGCGTCTCGCGCTTTTGACCCGCGGCTTGCAACCGCGCCAGCTGACACCTGAACAGATCGCCGGCGTCGTCACCGCCTTCGACGTGGAGTGGTCCTGATGATCCGCCTGTCCGCCAATCTCGGGTTCCTCTGGACCGAACTGTCGCTTCCCGAAGCGATCGTCCGCGCGAAGGCGACCGGCTTCGACGCCGTCGAATGTCATTGGCCCTATGACGAGGACGCGGCGGCCGTTCGGCGGGCGCTGGAGGAGACCGGCCTGACAATGCTCGGCCTCAACACCCGCAAGGGCGGCGCGACCGATTTCGGCCTTGCCGCCGTGCCCGGCCGGGAGACGGAAGCCCGGGCGGCTATCGACGAGGCCTTCGACTACGGCGCCAAGATCGGCGTCGGGGCCGTCCATGTCATGGCCGGAAAAACCCAAGGGGTCGAAGGCGCGAGCGAAACATTCGACAAGAACCTCGCCTATGCCTGTGACCGCGCCGCCAAACACGACATGATGGTGCTCATCGAGCCGATCAACCACCGCGATGCGCCGGGCTATTTTCTCTTCGAAATCGAGCAGGCGGCGGCGATCGTCGCGCGTCTTCGCCGGCCCGAACTGAAGATCATGTTCGACTGTTACCATACCCAGATCATGCAGGGCGATCTGATCCGCCGCTTCGAGCGCCACCGGGCCCAGATCGGCCATGTGCAGATCGCCGCCGTTCCGTCCCGCGCCGAGCCCGACGAGGGCGAACTTGCCTATGAGCGGCTGCTGCCGGCCATCGTGGCGCTCGGCTATGCGGGCTTTTTCGGCGCCGAATACCGGCCGCGCGGCACGACCGACGAGGGGCTCGGCTGGATGGCGTCGCTTCGCGCCGGCGGATCAGGCAAGCCTTAGGCAGCAGCCCTGAATTGCCGAAGCGGACGTGTTGTCCGCCAAGGCTCATGAAACAGGTGATGGGAGGGCGCATTGGCGGCAATGAAGGTGGGATTCATCGGCCTCGGCTCGATGGGGATGGGAGCGGCCCTGTCCGCCCTGCGGGCCGGACTGACGGTCTACGGCGTCGATTTGTCCCCCGCCGCCTTAGAGCGGCTCGAGCAGGCGGGAGCCGCCGGCGTCGGCCAGGACGCCTCGGCCTTTGCCGGCGATCTCGATGCGGTCGTGCTTCTGGTGGTCAACGCCGCCCAGTGCCGGGACGCGCTGTTCGGCGCGAACGGCATCGCGCCGCTTCTCAAGCCCGGGACGCCGGTCGTGGTGTCCGCGACCATCTCGCCCGACGATGCCCGCCGCTTCGACGAGGATTTGCGCGCGGCCGGCCTGAAAATGCTGGACGCGCCGGTCTCCGGCGGGGCGGCGAAGGCCGAGACCGGCGAGATGACGATCATGGCCGCCGGGCCGCAAGACGTCTTCGACGCGCTGGAGCCCCTGCTCGGTGCAATCGCGGCCAAGGTCTACAATATAGGCGAGACGATCGGTCTCGGCGCGACGGTGAAGATCGTCCACCAGCTGCTCGCCGGGGTCCATATCGCGGCAGGCGCCGAGGCGATGGCGCTCGCGTCCCGCGCCGGCATCCCGCTCGATCTGATGTACGACGTCGTCACCAACGCGGCCGGCAATTCCTGGATGTTCGAGAACCGCATGAAGGGCGTCGTGGAAGGCGATTACACGCCGATGTCGGCGGTCGACATCTTCGTCAAGGACATGGGGCTGGTGACCGAGACCGGCCGGTCGCTCCAATTCCCGCTGCCGCTCGCCTCGACCGCCTATGCGATGTATCTCAACGCCAGCAACGCCGGCTACGGCAAGGAAGCCGACAGCGCCGTCATCAAGACTTTCGCCGGCATCGACCTGCCGAAGAAATCGGGCGATTGAGCCTCTTCCGCGGCGCGGCTATCGTCAGTTGATACGCTGTTCGCTGGCCTTGTCGAACAGATGGATCGCCTGCGGCGAAACCGCCAGACCGACCGGCAGGCCTATCGACACCCGGTTTAGGCCGCGACCTGCGTCCGATCACGCCATACCGCCGGAATGGGCTCGGAGGTGCGCTACAGACCCTGGTAGACATCCCGGTGCCAGGAAAATCCGAGTGTCTCGACCATGTTCTTCAGCCGATTGCGACGATACCGCACGGACTCTTCCGACGTCGCGCGGTCGAATTCTTCGTCGGATGCGCAATCGAGGCAGGACTTCCGCAATGGCGCCAACGAAGGCGACGCCGCCTCGTCGTGGTTTCGCCCCCCATCCGGAAGGGTATCGACGATCATATCGATGCCGTGTCGCGCCAGCGCGATCTGGGGGTGCTCGCCGCCCTTGCAGCCATGCTCCAGTATGGTCAGCGTCTCGTCGAGTCTCGCGATCGCCACGGCATAGGATGCGATCGTGTCAGCAGAATGAAATCGATGCAGCAGCGGCAAATTCGTGCTGGCCTCGGCGGTCTTGATCAGCGGCAGCGCGATCATGCTCAACAGCGGGCTGAGATCGACAGCGTCGTCCTGACGATAACGATCAAGGATCGCATACGGGCCATCGCCCGCCGCCGTGATGATCATCGCCAGCGACCGCCGCTCCGAGATCTGGCTCGAGATCGTCACCAGAAAACTGACCAAGAAGGTCAGAAACATGAAACCGGACAGCGACGTGACGGTCGTAACGAGGCGCCACGTATCGTTGCCCGGCTTGAAATCGCCGAGGCCCAGCGTCGAAACTGTATACCCCGCGAAGTAAAAGCGTTCGAGCGTCTCTGCGACAATCTCTGACGTCGCGGTGACGACCGCCTCCGGCGAGGACATATAGATCAGACTCCAGCCGATCCAGAGCCCCGTCACGCTCACGACCGTGCGGGTGACGACGCAATAGGCCCCCAACAGATTCAGCTGGCTCCGATTTCCGGACCGCCGCACCCACCAGAGGACAACCTTGCTGACAAGATCTTCGACGGGGCGGGTGAGAAGCCCCGCGCTGGCGCCGATCCGAAAGAACCCGCCAATGGCGTCTGTAGTGGTGATCACCACCAGCAGGCCACCAGCCAAAATGAGCAGAACAGTCATCGTTTCGTTCATACAACCATTACCGGCACGAGCCACCTGATAACGCTTATGGCCTAACGGCGCATCGGTCGCGGATCCGAGCCCATATTGGCCCCGGGTGACGCAGGGCAATGGTCGCGGGTCGTCTTCGCCCATTCCGTTATATCGAGCGCTCCCGCATGGTCCGAACGATGCCCGAAAACCTCGTCGCTAGGACAGCGACAGGGCCGGTCTGTTCTTGACGCGCCATGTGCGCAACGAGGCCGCCGTCTGCAAAGCCATCACGGAAAGCACGAGGATTGCGAATGGCCACTGCGCCCAATTCGGCTCGGGCGTCGGGCGATGGAAGTCCTGAAAATGGAGGTAGAGAAAATATCCTGTGTGAGCGACCGAAAGCCACCACAGCACATAGGTGCCCTGCTGGACAAACTTCCACACCGACCCTCCCAGCAGTCTCTGACTGGCATTATTGGAGGTCACCGCAAGAATTGCAGCGTAGACCAGCGCGACAATGCCGATGATATTCGCTAGGCCGAAGCCGTGTTGAAGCATCACGTAGCGCAGCAATTGCGGATGGAACTCGTAGCCGATCAGCCGCATGAGATCGAGATTCACCCATCCGATCAGGATAAACACGGCATGGGCGAAAGCCAGAAGCACTCCGTAGATGCCGAACTCACGCCGCCAGGGGATGGCCTTGCGAAATGGGGTCCATAGGCGGGACAGCGGGCCGATGGCCATCGATGAAGCGACCATCACCAGCGAGGTGTCAGCCAGCGCCCTGTTCCACTGATGCATCGGCGACCACTCCGGGGATGTCCCGAAGTTTGTTGAACTTCGTTGAGCGGCGATGCCGGGTTGAACGTTACGCGGCCCTCGATGCAGGGGCAATGAACTTTTCGGCATTTTGGCGCTGATGGGC
>NZ_JAZHLK010000092.1:0-6221 GCF_036549515.1 Aurantimonas sp. E1-2-R+4
AGGATTTCGAGAACCTGTCGCGCAACGCGCTCGCATTCCTCAAACTGGCGTCTATCCGCCTAATGCTGCGAAGGCTTTGTTCAAATTGAACAACTTTCCGGACCGACTCTGAGTTCGAAACCGGCGAAGGCGTCAGGTCTTGGCCAGCGCCTGATCGAGATCGGCGATGATGTCGGCGACAGTCTCGATGCCGATCGACAGCCGCACCACGTCCGGCCCGGCGCCGGCGGCGATCTTCTGCTCGTCGGCGAGCTGCTTGTGAGTGGTCGAGGCCGGGTGGATCACCAGCGAGCGCGTGTCGCCGATATTGGCGAGATGGGAGAACAGCTCCAGCGCCTCGACGAAGGTGACGCCCGCCTCGAAGCCGCCCTTGAGCCCGAAGGTGAAGACGGCCCCTGCCCCGTTGGGGGCGTATTTTTTCATCATGGCGTGGTTCGGATCGTCTTCGAGACCCGCATAGGACACCCAGCTGACCTTGTCGTGGCCTTTGAGGTGCTGAGCGACCTTGAGCGCGTTGTCGCAATGGCGCTGCATCCTCAGCGGCAGCGTCTCGATGCCGGTCAGGAGCATGAAGGCGTTGAACGGTGAGATCGCCGGGCCGAGATCGCGCAGGCCGAGCACGCGGCAGGCGATGGCGAAGGCGAAATTGCCGAAGGTCTCGTGCAGGACGATACCGTTATACTCTTCTCGCGGCTGCGACAGCATCGGATAGCGGTCGCTCGCAGACCAGTCGAAGGTGCCGGCGTCGACGATGGCACCGCCCATCGAATTGCCGTGGCCGCCCATGAATTTGGTCAGCGAATGGATGACGATGTCGGCCCCGTGTTCGATCGGTCGGCACAGATATGGCGTCGCCATGGTGTTGTCGACGATCAACGGGATGCCGTGCTTCTGGGCGATCGCCGCGACCGCCGCGATGTCGACCACGGCGCCGGCGGGATTGGCGAAGGATTCCATGAAGATCGCGCGGGTCTTGTCGGTAATCGCCGCCTCGAAGCTCGACACGTCGTCCGGATCGGCCCATTTCACCCGCCAGTCGAACGACTTGAAGGCGTGGCCGAACTGGTTGATCGAGCCGCCATAGAGCTTGCGCGAGGCGACGAACTCGTCGCCCGGCCGCATCAGCGCCTGGAAGACGATGAGCTGGGCAGCGTGTCCCGACGCCACCGCCAAGGCTGCGGTGCCGCCTTCGAGCGCGGCGACGCGCTCCTCGAGCACGGCCTGGGTCGGGTTCATGATGCGCGTATAGATATTGCCGAACTGCTGCAGCCCGAACAGCGAGGCGGCATGGTCGACATCGTCGAAGACGAAGGACGTGGTCTGGTAGATCGGGGTCGCGCGCGCCCCTGTCGACGGATCCGGCTGGGCGCCGGCATGGATGGATAGTGTCTCGAACCCCGGTCCGCTCATTCTCACGCTCCCTGCTTGTGTCACCGACGGCCGTCATTCGGCCGGCTCCCGGCATCGTGCCGCCGACGCCATAGCACGGTGCGCGACAGGCGACGAGAAACCGTCAACCCGTTTTTCGGCGCGAGCGGGGATATTGTTCTGCGATGCAGCCGTCGGGAGCGCGGGAAGCTTAGAGCAGTTGCCTACGCCGCAGTTCGCTGGGCGCCGGATGCGATTGCCGCCACCAGATGGTCCGTAAAGTCTCCGCGCGCGAAGATCGCCATGTCCGGGGCGACTGGCGGCGGGAACTGGACGACCGAAGCGAAGGCCTCGGCGAGTTCGTCGCAAACCCGAAAGCTGCGGTAGATCAACGTCTCAAGAACCGGCAGTAGCGGGACGAGGTCGTTGGGCCGGCGCTCATCGTCGTGCCAGACCTCAATTTCGGGGAAGGGGTTGTCCCGGCGCGCGATGAGGAAGGGAGCCTCGCTTCCGAATATGTGCGGCAGTGGCGAACCCTGATGCACCAGATTGTCGCGCAAGCGCTTCAGGTTATCGAAGATCGCGTTGCCGCGCGCGTAGCAAGCGGCAATATTGATCGGCAGGCCGAATCGTGAAGCGATCTCCTCCGCGCTGCTGGGTTCGCCTTTATACCTCAGCATATCGGCAAAGGAGGGCTTGAGCTTGCACTTGGTGACGCTGGCATCAAGTAATGTCACTCGATCCCAGAGTTTCACCATGGCCTCTTGGAACAGGTCGAACAGGCTTCGCATGACCATCACGATATATTCGACCTCGCTCGTCGCCATGCGTGATAATCCATGCGGCACGGCTTGGTGCGATTGATCAAGAAGGGCAAGCTTGGCAAGCGACCCTGAAAGGTTGAACAAATCGTCCTTAATCCCGCTGAACGCATATTTGATCTGAAGATAATTGGCACGCTGGCTGAGGAAATCGAAAAAGGGCAAATAGAGATCGCTGATGACGACCGGCGCTGCTGCAAAATAACAGGCCTCTGCGGGCTCGCCCTTGATCTCGATCAGTTGCTCGCGCTGCTCTCCCGCCGCAAGCCACATGCGCCATCCGTTGTCGTAGAATGAAAGCGTGGCGAGGAAGCGGCCGTCTAACGCCGAGGTGTCAAGATACGGAATGGTAGCGAGCTGAGCGATTGTGATCATTGGTCCTGCTTCTTCCACGGGAACAAGCTTCCATCCTAAATGGAAAAACACACCAGCATGAGCAATTATCCGCAGACGATCCGCTTTTCACGATCTGCGCCGGAAAGCAGCCAAACCGTTTTTGGCCAGTACCCCTCCCTGCGATTTACCTTCCCTTCGATGCCATTCCAGCCGATCTCGCGCGACAGGCGCGCCTATGCGATCCTTGGTCAAGCAGCTCAACTCCCGTCCACGAGCGCCTGCCAGTTTCGTCGCACATGGACGATGCGCACAATGAGCAGGTGTCCTGCTTCGGTCCGATAGATGATCCAATGCGACCGGTGCCGGTAGAGCCGGACGGGCGGCGTGATCTCGGTGCGTTCCCGCGCGATCTCCGGGGTACCCAGAAGCAAGTGGAAGCTGCTCTCGAAGCTCGCCACATAGGCTTCGGCCTGGTCGACCGACCATGTTCGCGCCGTGTAGCGCCAGATGCTGCCGAGGTCGGCCTCCGCCTGTGGCGTCAGCCGGTATTCGGCCAGCCTACCGGCCGGCATCGTCCTCACGCATCGCCCTGAGGAAACCTTTGAAGTCGAAAGGCCGGGCAGGCCCGCTTTCCAGACCTTCCGTCACCAGCACCTGCAGTTCGTCGATCGCATTCTGGCGGTCCTGGTCCCGCCGGATCAGGTCGCGCACGTAATCGCTGGCGTTGCTGTAGCGCCCGTCTTCCGTCTGACGTTCCACCCAGGCCTTCATCGGATCAGGCAGCGAGACGTTCATTGTGGCCATGAATGAGCCTTCGAACCATTTTCAGGAACATGAAGCAAGATGGCAATGATTGTCAAAGATTGCCATTGTTATCGACGCTTCCATCTAGAAACCAGGAACTCTGCGCGGCACCCTAGCCGGGCGAAGAGGTCGCCCCCACCCCTACCGCCGCGGGTTCAGCCCAAAGCTCTGGTAGCCCTTGCCCATCACCGGCTTTTTCGACGAGATCACCCGCGAATTGATGCCGTTCCAGCCGATCTCGCCGGACAGGCGCGCATATTCGATCTTCGGGCAGCGATCCATGACGACGGTGAGCCCGGCGGCCTCCGCCTTCGCCGCCGCGTCCTCATGGCGGATGCCGAGCTGCATCCAGATCACCTTGGGCTTCGGATCGAGCGCCAGCGCTTCGTCGATGATCCCCGGCACGGCGTCGGCGCCGCGAAAGATGTCGACCATGTCGATCGGCTCGGGAATGCTCGAAAGATCGGCATAGCAGCGCTGGCCGAGCAGATCCTGACCGGCGAGGCCCGGATTGACCGGAATGACGAGATAGCCTTTCGCCAACAGGTATTTCAGCACGAAATAGGACGGCCGCACGGACTTGGCGCTGGCGCCGACCAGGGCGATGGTCTTCACGCGGTCGAGAATGTCGCGGATCGTCGCGTCGGAATAGGTGAGCAGGGCGGCGCTCATTCGCCGGTCCATTCGGGTTTGCGCTTTTCCAGAAACGCCCCGATCCCCTCCTCGGCGTCGCGCGCCAGCATGTTCTCGGTCATGACGCTGGCGGCATAGTCGTAGGCGTCGGCGAGCCCCATCTCGGCCTGCTTGTAGAAAGCCTCCTTGCCGATCTTCACCGTCACCGGCGATTTCGAGGCGATGGTGGTGGCGTATTTGCCGACGATGGTGCCGAGATATTCCGGCGGCACGACCCGGTTGATCAGACCGAATTCGCGGGCGGTGCGCGCGTCGATCGTCTCGCCGGTGAGCAGCATTTCCATGGCGTGCTTGCGGGTCAGATTGCGCGACAGCGCCACCATCGGCGTCGAGCAGAACAGGCCGATATTGACGCCCGGCGTGCAGAAATGCGCCTCCTCCGAGGCGATGGCGAGATCGCAGGAGGCAACGAGCTGGCAGCCGGCCGCCGTCGCGAGTCCGCCCACCTCGGCGATCACCGGCGTCGGATGGCGGACGATCGCCTGCATCAGCTCGGAGCATTTGTGCATGGTCGTCGCGAAGAAGGCGCGGCCGCGATCGGCGTCGCCGCGCCTGGCGGTCAGTTCCTTCAGATCGTGCCCGGCCGAAAAGATCTTGCCCTCGGCGGCGATGACCACGACGCGGTTGGATTTGTCCTCCGCCGCGTCCCGCAGGGCCGACAGGATCGCCTCCATCATCGCCATCGACAGGGCGTTGGCCGGCGGGCTCGACAACACGATCCGAGTGAGCCCCGGCGCGCGCTGGACGTCCACCGGATGGGTCCGCGTATCATTGAGTTCGAAAATGTCTGCCATGCCCGGTCCTCTTGTTCACAGGAAGGGGCGTCAGCCGGCCGATGCCCCGGCCCTATCTAGATCATGGCGCCGCTTCGTGCCATCGGAAGGACAGACGAGCGAACGACACCCGATGGGAGACGCCGGTTGCAACCGATCATGACAATCGAGGAGCTTGATACGTTCCTTGAAAGCGAGTTTCCGCAGCTCGGCGGCCGTGACGGCGGCTTTTCGATCGTCGCGCTGGAGGCCGGCCAGTTGACGATGCGGCTGCTTGCCGACGATCGCCACCTTCGCCCCGGCGGCACCGTGTCCGGCCCGACGCTGTTCACCCTTGCCGATGTCGCGGCCTATGTGGCGGTTCTCGCTCATATCGGCCCGGTCGCCCACGCGGTCACGACGAATCTCTCGATCAATTTCCTGCGCAAGCCGAAGCCCGGCCCGCTGATCGGCAGCGCCCGCATTCTCAAGCTCGGCCAGCGCCTCGCCGTGGTCGAGGTCGCGATGACCAACGAAGGCCATGACGCGGACGGCGACGACGTTCTGGCCCACGCGGTCGCCACCTATTCGATTCCGCCGCGCCAAGCCGGGACGTGGGCCGGCAACGCCCATTCGTCATCTGCGCCAAAGCTAAGGCGCGGACGCTAGTCCTCCCTTACGAAGCGCACCCTATCGGCTCCGGCAATGAGGAATGAGCGATAACCCGCTTCTCGAGTCGCCCGGCGCGGTGGCGTCTCGTGTTCCAACTTGGCCGCGTTTTCCCAGTACTGAGGCCGGTTCGCCGTCTTTGGTAGGGCTCCGACCAAGTTCGCGATTTTATCAAACGTGAGAGTGATTTCAGAGGCTGTCTGCTTGCGCAAATGATCGCGGAGCGGATCATATTTCCCCATGACGGGCTCCTTGAATGGCCAGTAAGGCGGGGCTTCTTCAATCGAGATAACTGTGCCCCATAGAAAGGCGAGCGAAAAACAGAAGAAGGAACTCCTCGACCTATTACACGTCGATCACTCGATCATGCGTGCGCGGATCGCTTTTCAAGCCTATCTAGAAGCTTGTGAGCGTGATCGGAAACCTCCTTCGGAACTTCATTCACCGAACTGAGAGTCATGGCGGTGTCAGAAACCAGAAGCTTCCGCGCCTGATCAATGCGCTCTTTGGATAAATCGGGCATTGTAGCCACGATGGCAGATAAGGCGGCCACGTGACCGGAAAGTTCATCAAGTCTGCCCCCGACGATTTTTGAGAACTCGCTTAGTGGCTTTTGACCTAGCGGTGCCATGCCCTTCACTCCTCCGTTATTAAGCGCTCAGGCTATCTTAGTGTCGGTCCACAAAGAAGTTGAATGATATGAATCGTTTGTGATTCCATGCTGTTGATTTGATTCGACGAGGGCATGGAAGCGATGTGGACGAAAGCAAACCGCGGG
>NZ_JAZHLK010000093.1:0-6125 GCF_036549515.1 Aurantimonas sp. E1-2-R+4
T
The DNA here is from genome assembly GCF_036549515.1 of Aurantimonas sp. E1-2-R+4. Taxonomy (NCBI): domain Bacteria; kingdom Pseudomonadati; phylum Pseudomonadota; class Alphaproteobacteria; order Hyphomicrobiales; family Aurantimonadaceae; genus Aurantimonas; species Aurantimonas sp. E1-2-R+4. The sequence goes on from NZ_JAZHLK010000093.1 coordinate 2, forward strand.
CGAACGCACCATCGCTTCCGCCCAGGCCTGGGTCTTCATCGCAAACATCCGCATGCTCACCCGACGGCTCGCAAGGCATTGAAAACGCTACCTTCATTCTGATTCAGACACTGAGGCAGGCGTCGCCCACTTGCTGACTTCGGGGCGAGCCGCCGCGAACGCGCCCCTCAGTCCGCCCGAGCGAGCGTTGTAAGCAAGACTCAGGAAAACACTAAGCATTCAGCTGCCGCCTGTCCATCGTGCTTGCGAATCCCTCAATCAATCCAAGTCAAAAAGCAGTATTGTCACGATTGCGAACCAGTTGCACCGGGTGCGAACCCTCGAACCCGCGAACCCGAATTGCGGACCCGGTTCGCATCCCTGCCGAAGGCGAAAGCCGGCGCTCCCACCGCCCGCATTCGAAACGCGCCGGAAAGTGAAACTAACCGGCCCGCCCCCGCCGGGCCAAGGGCTTATTCGTCGCCGTCCGCCTGTTCGATCAGGCCCTTCATGTCACGCAGGAGCGCTGCGAACACCCGCCGCTCGGCGACGGCCTCAGCGGCGAAGCGGCCGTGCGTAACCGCATTCCTATTTCCCTTCGGTGCTCCCGGCGCCTTGCCGCCGTGCATCCGGCAGCGTCCGTTCACCATCGCGGGTGACTGGCACGGCGTCCCTGCCCGCGTCAGGACTTCGCAGCGCGGGCTCAGGTGCATGGGCAATCTGCTTTGCATGGGGTTGTTCCTCCGTTTCCCTCTGATCCCCCCCCCGGTCGCTCGACCGTTCCGACCACAGCCTGTCCGCCCGCATGGACGTGAACATGCTCGACCGTGACCTTCTGCTGGCCCTTGCCGCGATGACGGTTGAGGGCTTCGAGCAGCGCCGCATAGGTGCGCGACAGCTTGTTGGCCTGGTTGAGGTTCTCGCGCCGGCCCTCGTANAGCAGCGCCGCATAGGTGCGCGACAGCTTGTTGGCCTGGTTGAGGTTCTCGCGCCGGCCCTCGTAGGTCTGTTCGACTATCATTGCGCGCCGGTAGCATTCCATTGCCGCGTTGTGGGCGGCGATCAGTTGTGCCGCCATCATGCCTTCCAGTTCGTCCTTTGGCCCGATACCGATCAGCGCCGAAACGGTGGCACTCAACTGTCGATCGCGCGTCTCGGCGTCGGAATTTTTCATCCAAAGCGCCTGTACAGCCTGATTTGCGAGGATATTGTTCCAGTGATCCGACTGCGACCCGCCGATGTGCTTCAGTGCGCCCTTCATATCGTCGGGATCATCGACGACGACGGTCGTCGGCTGATTTCCCTTGACGGGATTCTTCTTTGTCATGGGTGGATGCTCCTTTCGCGGATTCCAATTGCCGCCAGCGCGGCGGCAGCCTTGTTCTTTCGGCGCGCGTTCCATGCGCTCCAGCAGCGGTGATGCAGCCAAGGGTGGCCGGTGGCCTCGGTCCCGAAGGGCAGCAAAGGATCGTGAGGCTGCTCGGGTCCGCCACAGCGAAGGCAATGGCCCGGCGGTGATCGCACAGGGTTGCGGTTCAGCCATTCGGCGATGCAGCAGGCAAAAGCGTTCGCTTCGGCATGGTCGCGCAGCAGCCCACCATCGAACTCGGCGATGCCCGCCCGCTCGTCGTAGAAGGCGCGCCAATCCTCGGCCGACCAGCCGTCATCGCCGGGACGCAAGAGCGCGACGATCCCGGCCTTGTGATACGCCAGCAGATCGAGCACCGCTGGCGGCGGCGCGGTGGGCGCCGCTAGCACGAGCGCATCGCCATCGAGAGCGATCTCAATCCCGGCCGCGCGCGCAGCCTTCAGGGCTTGGGCGGCGCTCATAGCCGCGCCCTCCAGCCGTCAGTCTCCGCTTTTTCCGGTCCGGATTGGGGCGGGTGCTTTGCGTCCGCACCGTCCGCATCGTCCTCGGTGTTGGATATCAAGGGGTTGGCGCGGACGGTCGAACCATCGTCGCGCCTTGAACCGGCCGCATGATCGCCGACCGTCCGCAAGCCTTGGGTTGCGAAGCCATTGCTGGGATTGGCTTTCGTCGAATTGGCGGACGGCGCGGACGATGCGGACGCTTGCGGCCCTCGGTTTTCTGGTGTTGGCGATTGCCCGGTGGTCGTGATGCGGATGATCCGCGTCCGTGCTCGGCCCTCGCGCTCGAAACCGATATCGATGCCGATCTTGCGCAGGAACGTCGCCGCCCGGCGCAAACGACCCGCCAGCGCCCGAGGGCTGTCGGGCCAGGTCTTTGCCTTCGCGACGCGCTCGCCCGCCATTTCGGCAAGGGCGCCCAGAAGGTCCGAGGCGGTTCCCGTCCACTCCGTCCGCGCCTGCACCAAAGCCCGCACGGTGGAAGCGATCGGATCGGCGTCGATGACGCCTTCCACCGCCTCCTCGCGATTGCCGCAATAGGCCGACCAGAATGTACCCGAAGACCAGAGCGCGGTTTCGCAGGCGGTCGCCCACAGCGCGAAATCCGCCATGCGTGGCAGCTTGTCGAGTCGCGTGCGCGGCAACTCGGCCAGGCCCTTCCCCACCGCATCGAGCAGCACGCCCAATATGCGCGGGCGTTCGGCTTCGAATGCTGCCCACAACTCCTGTTCCGGGCGGCGGCGTTCCTCGGGGATCGGCTCCAAGGTGAGGAACACGGCGCGATCGGCCAGATCAGGCCGCGTGACGATATCCTCGATCCCGTTCAGGATCACCGGACGGGTGGCGTCGAACAGCACTTCATCCTGATCGGAATAGAGCTGGCGCACCGCGAACCCGCCGCCCGTCGCGAGACGGCAGAGCGTGTCCGATATCCAGGCTGGCAGACCCGATACATTGTCGAAGGCGAGCACATGACCGTTGCTGGCGGCGATGAACAGATCGCGATCCTCGCGCGGCAAGGCCCGAAGCGGCGCGGTGTTGGGATCGAGCAGCGCCCGCAGGACGCCTGAGAAGGTCGACTTCGCCGAACCCTGTTCGCCCGACAGCACGATCACCGGATAGGGACCGCGATTGCGCAGGGACGCGAGCGCCCAGGCGACCACCAGCACGAAATCGGCGTCGGTCTGCACGTTGAGGAACGAGCGCAGCGTCGTGATCGATCCGCCGCGCACCGGGATCGGCATCGGCTTCATGCCCGACGCGCGGCGAAAGCGAACGGGCGGATTGTCGATGACGCGCCAGCCGGTGGCGTCGATCTCCACCGCCCGCCATGTCTCGTCCCCAAGGTCGAGATAGAGCCGATCATCAAGCTCGCCGACGCGGATATGGACCAGCCGTTCCGGTCCGTCGAAATGCGCCTTTGCCTCGATCACGTTCAGCGCCGATTGCAGCGCTTCCGAACTCGGCGCGCCGCCCGTCTCCTCGAAGAAGCGGCGGGCGAGCCAGCGGCGAAAGCCCTTGGTGCGGATCGCCCAGGTTTCGCGATGGCCGTTGATGTCGAGGTCGACGAAGCCGGCGCCGTCCGGCGTGTGGAATGGTGCGGCGCCTTCAGCCAGTTCGATCAGGATATCGGCTTGCGTCGGTCCGCGCCCGCCCGGTGTCCCGTGCTCCTCGGCGATGGCCTCGTCGAGCGCCGTCACCCGGCACCCGGCTTTCTTTAGTTGCGAGCGGAGCGTCTCGAAGGCGGCGCGGTTGTCCGCCTTCAGGGCGGCCAGCGCTTCCAGCGCATCGGGCAGGAACGGCGCACCGGGATCGGCGGCGGTTCGCGTCGCAAGACCTTCGAGCGGATCGGCAATGACCTCGGCCGCGTCGATGGCGTCGGCAATCGGATTTGCGGGATTGACGAAATCATCCTCGATCATCGCCCGCCCTCCAGCAAATCGTTGAAATCCATGCCTTGCGGCGGACGGGCGATGCGCACGCGCCGTCCCTCGCGGCGCCAGCGTCGGGCGCAATCCCGCGCCGCCGCTTCGCCGGGATCGTCGCCATCGGCGAGCACGACAACGTCTTGAACATCACGCGGCAGATCGAGCGACCGAAGGCCCGAGGTGGACAGCGCCGCCCAGGCGGGATGTCCGGTCGCCTGCATGGCCGCAAGACAGGTCTCGATCCCTTCGCCGACCATCAGAACGTCGCCGGCCTCAGCGAGGCGGACCACGCCGCCACGACATAGCCCGAGCATCATCTTCGCCGGATCGACCGGCGCCTTGCCTTTGCCGTCGCGGGCAAGAAAGGTTCGGTGAACGGCAATCGGTGATCCAGTGTCGCCGTGTGTCACCAGCGCAACCATCGCGGGCCAGACGCCGGCCGAAGCGTGCTTCAAGCCGGCGTGAAAGCGAAGCCTGGCCGGGATCGAAAGGATCAGGCCGCGCGAGCGGAGATAGGTTTCGACCGGCGTTCCCTCGGCCGATCGCGTCGCCTGCCAGATCGCCAGCGCCGCCTCGGTTCGCCTCAGCGCGTCGGAATCGGGTTCTTCGGGAACGCGGCGAGCGATTGGCGATCGGAACCGCATGACATGGCGCTTTGTGCCTTCCCATGCGCCGATCGCGCGAAGCGCGGCGATCACGTCGTGCTGGTCGCAGCCGGCGTGGCAGCGCACCAGCACCTTGCCGTTCTTGCCCGAACTGATCGACAGGCTCGGGCTCCGATCGTCATGCACCGGGCAACGCGCCATCCAAGTTGCTCCTGCACGGTGCCCGCCGAGCGCCCTGGCGATGGATTCAGCGGTCATGGCGCAACTCGCCGTCGTTGGCGGCGGTGAGCGCGCCGACGTCATTCGCCGCTTCGCGGCGTTCCGCCCGCGCCCATTCGGCGAGCAAACCGAAGAAGCCGGTGACGTTGTACGTGATATGCCGGGCATCCTCGTCGCTGAGATCGCGCCCGAGGCGCGGTTGCCAGACTTGCCGGGTGCGGGCGATCTGCTTGCCCGCGTCATTGTCGTTGGATGCGTCGAGACGTTTCATCGAAGACCTCACGGGCGGTTCCCCCGCTCCGTGCTCCTGGCCTCTGGTCTCGGATTCCCACCGATGACTCTGGACCCAAAGGGATTTGCATCTTCGGGCGTCCCCGTCCCAGGGATCGCCAGCCTGTTCGCCGCTTCAGCGCGGCAATTCTTCCTCAGGGATCGTGAACTTGTGCGACTTACCCGCCTCGATCACGAGGTCTCGACGGTTGCCCTTGCCGATCCCGCTGGTGATGGAGCATCGGAAGTGGCCGTGGCGCAGACCATCGAGGACCACCTCACCGATTTGTTCGAGCGCTTCGCGAAGTTGAGGTCCGCCGACCTCGCGAGCGTGGGAATGGGTCAGCTTCTCAGCCATTGTGCAGCAATCCCTTCATGTCCTTGATGGTGGCGGCGAAGGCGAGCGGCCGAACGGTGGTCGCATCGCCATAGAAGGCCATCACGTCAGCAGGCCGCGCGGCGCGATCCCGAAACACGAACACCTTGCGCCGTCCTTCGGCCCGTAGCTTCACCAGTTCGTAGCCGGTGCAGCGCAGGAAGCAGGCGAGATAGAAATCGCGTGTCTCGAAGGCGCCATCCGCGCCCTTCGTCGCCTGCGATATCGTTTGTCCAGTTGACACTTGACGATTTCCTCAAAAAAAGGGGCTCACGAACCATCGGCGAGAAGCCGCTGGAGCGGAACCGCGCGGTGCAGCAGTCCGAGCCGTTCGAGCCGGATGCGCATGGCGATCGGCGAGACGAGAAATTTCTTCGCGAAGGGCGTCGCGAGCCGCTCAAGCGCCTGATCGTCGGTTTCCGTCTCCACCCTGGCCGGACTGACATAGGTTTCGCGATTGAACTCTACGAAGGAATGGTCGATCGGCGTCGCGGGTTTGAGCACGCGCGGCTTGCGGTCGGGGAAGACGTCGTCCCATGCCGCCATCACCACCTTGCGCGGCATCAACACGCAGGAGGCATAGAGGTCGGCCTGCAATTCGATCCGCGCTTTGGCCTGGCTCGACCGGCAAATCACGCTCGGCGGCGCATCGGCATCGAGGAACGAGGTTTGCGCCGGGTCCTTGTCGAACAACCCGCGATGCAGGCGCCAGTGGCCGACCTCGTGCGCCGCCGTGTAACGATAGCGGCCTTCCTTCGAGGGATTGGTGTCAAATCGCTTCGAACCGTGCCCCCCATTTCGCTTGGAATGTTGACCCCTTTGGCGACGCTGGCGCCGACATGCAAAGGGATCCGATCGGGCCCCTTTGCATGTCGTTG
>NZ_JAZHLK010000094.1:0-6021 GCF_036549515.1 Aurantimonas sp. E1-2-R+4
TTCCAAACGGAGCAAAAGCCCATCCGGAAGAGACTGTGACAAACCAAAGCAGGGGTCATTCTTGGATGCGAAAAACCCCGCTTAGGGGGTCATTCTTGCAAGCGATTTTACAGTCTCGGCCGCCAGAAGGGGGCGCTGATCGCCCATGAATCCATCGAGCAGACGCAGCCGACCGCCCGGCTGAAGCCCTACAGTCTCAATTTCCGTCTGCGACAAAATGATCGGTGGAAGGAACGGACCAGACGCGCGCGGCGCGTCTTCGGCAGCTGAACGCGTCACGGTCACGCGCCGCACGCCATCGACCAAGGTCAGCGTGATCTGGCCCGATCCTAAGACCGATAGCGCATGGTCGCGGCTCCTGCGATTGGCTTCGGGCGTGTAACTCGGCACATCAAGACAGAAGCGGATGAGCTCGATGAGCGACGTCTTGCCGGTGCCACGCGCGCCAATCACCACGCTGAGGCCTGGTCGGGGGTACACATCGAACCCATTCAGGAACCCTTCTTCGATTTGAATTCGCTCGATGTGCATCTGTTCCCCTTTGATCGGCTCACGCTTTCGTCCCGATCTATGGCAGTACTACAATCGCCTTCGTCCCTGTGAAAGCTAGCAAGCACCGATGAGAACATCAGAAATGTCCGCAGTTCCAGGCCGATGTCGGACGCGGTGGTGCCCCGTAACGGCACTGGAAGTCTGGCTGTCGACCTTCGGCATCGAAGCCGGCCCCATTCTCAGGGGCATAAACCGACATCGGCGCGTCGGGGATCAGCGTCTGTCGGGAGAAGCTGTCTCGATCATCGTGAAGAAACGCTTGGCAGCGGCTGGCTTCGATCCCGAGGGGTACTCCGGACACAGCCTCCGTGCCGGCTTCGCCACCAGCGCCGCTCAGGCGGGAGCATCGTCATGGAAGATCAGGCAGCAGACCGGCCATGCTTCCGATGCCATGCTCAGTCGCTACATCCGCGACGGCGAGCTGTTCGTCGACAACGCGGCCGGTTCGTTGTTGTAGCTCCGCCGAGAAGGAGACAAGGTACCTGCAACGCTGAGTGACGGTCGTGTCTGGTGATCGCTCATCGCAGGGCCGGAACTTACCCCAGGCTGTCAGGCCGGCCAATGTGGTGCTTGCACGCTTTACGGTTGCCCCCGCCCCACGTAGCGTGCCCTCGAAATCAAGGGGGTGAGCATGGCCGCAGCGAACGGCACCAAGTCCGATCTCGACTTCACTGCGGACCTGTTCAAGGCGGCGGATAAGCTCAGGGGCAATCTGGAGCCCTCTGAGTACAAGCACGTCGCGCTCGGCCTGATCTTCCTCAAATACATCTCGGATGCCTTCGCTGACCAGCATGCCAAGCTCGCAACGGACGAGTACGCCGACGAGGAGGACCCGGAGGAGTACCTGGCCGAGAACGTCTTCTGGGTGCCGAAGCAGGCACGTTGGAAGCACCTTCAGGCGAACGCGAAGCGTCCCGAGATCGGCAAGCTGATCGACGAGGCGATGGAGGCGATTGAGAAGGCCCCGTCCAATGAGGGGCTGAAAGGCGTCCTGCCTAAGAACTACGCCCGGCCGACGTTGAACAAGACCATGCTTGGGGAACTGATCGACCTCTTCTCCAACGTCGGGATGCACGACAGCACCGATCGGGCGAAGGACCTCTTGGGGAGGGTCTACGAGTACTTTCTGTCAGGCTTCGCCTCGTCGGAGGGCAAGCGCGGTGGCGAGTTCTTCACACCCCGCTCGGTGGTGCGGACGCTTGTCGAGATGCTGGAGCCCTATCAGGGGCGGGTCTATGATCCCTGCTGCGGGTCAGGCGGCATGTTCGTGCAATCCGAGAAGTTCATCGAGGAGCATGGTGGGCGTCGGCACGACATCGCCATTTATGGCCAGGAGATCAATCATACGACCTGGAGGCTGGCGAAGATGAACCTGGCCGTACAGGGGATCGACGCCGATATCCGCTGGAACAATGAGGGCAGTTTTCATCGCGACGAGCTGCCAGACCTGAAGGCGGATTTCGTTCTCGCCAACCCGCCATTCAACGTCTCCGATTGGGGCGGAGATCGCCTGAGCGAGGATGTGCGCTGGAAGTTCGGCACCCCGCCGAAGGGGAACGCCAACTTCGGATGGCTCCAGCACATCTTGCACCATCTTGCTCCACGGGGCACGGCGGGCGTGGTCCTGGCGAACGGCTCCATGTCCTCTCAGCAGTCTGGCGAGGGCGACATCCGCAAAGCCATGATTGAGGCCGATGTAGTAGATTGCATGGTCGCGCTACCGGGGCAGCTGTTCTACTCCACACAAATTCCGGCCTGCCTTTGGATATTGGCGCGAGATAAGAGTTCCAACGGCCACCGGAACCGGCGCGGTGAAGTCTTGTTCATCGACGCCCGCAAGCTAGGCTTCATGGTGGACAGGGTCCGGAAGGAGTTCAGCCCCGAGGACATCGCCAAGATCGCTGGTGCCTATCACCGGTGGCGAGCGAAACCAGAGACACGGGAGGCAAAAGGCTGGACCGAATACTCCGACGAGCCTGGGTTCTGCAAATTCGCCACGCTCGATGAAGTCCGCGCGCGTGGCCATGTGCTGACACCGGGGCGCTATGTCGGGGCGGCGGATGTAGAGGATGACGGCATCTCCTTTGCGGAGAAGATGGGAAGTCTTCGGGACCTGTTACGAGGGCAGTTTGCCGAAGGCCGGGTGCTTGAAGGGCGGATCGAGACAGCGCTTGCTGGAGTGCCCACCAATGAGTGAGTGGGAAACAGAGCCCGCCAGCGACTTCTGCTTATCGGTAAGGGACGGTACCCATGATAGTCCGAAGCCGGTTGAGGTTGGTCGCAAGCTCATTACCTCTCGACATATGATATCGGGCAACCTTGATCTCGAAAAAGCCTATCTGATATCAGCTGATGAGTTCGAAGATATCAATCGTCGGAGCAAGGTAGACCGATGGGACGTTTTGATTTCAATGATCGGCACTGTTGGCGAGGTCTACCTTGAACAGAATGATCCCGACTACGCGATAAAAAACATAGGGTTGTTCAAGTCTCGGTCCGAGAGACGTGGACGATGGCTGCATTTCTATCTAAAGATACCAGAGGTGCGGGCCGAATTGCGCAGTAGGTGTCGCGGAACAACTCAGCTTTATGTTCCTCTCGGCGAATTGCGATCCTTCCCGGTGACGTTCCCCTCTGATGAGGGTGAACAAGATGATATTCTCGAAATCCTGAGTTGCCTGGACGACAAAATAGCCCTCAATCGCCGCACAAACGAGACGCTGGAAGCGATGGCGCAGGCTATCTTCCGCGACTGGTTTGTCGATTTCGGCCCGACGCGCCGCAAGATCGAGGGCGCGAGCGATCCCGTCATGATCATGGGAGGCGTCGTCACCGACCTTGAAAGGGCGCAGCAACTGACCCGCCTGTTTCCCGCCAGCCTTCGCGACGGCGGATTTCCGGAGGGGTGGAAAGAAGGTTCTCTTGCAGACGTCGCCCGAACAGCTTCAACTGTCGTGAGCCCTGCCGAGATCGCACCCGAAACCCCCTATATCGGCTTGGAGCACATGCCGCGTCGGTCGATTGCCCTGAACGAATGGGAAGCGGCCTCTAAGGTAACCTCGAACAAGTCTCGCTTCGAGCGTGGTCAAATCCTGTTTGGCAAGCTGCGTCCATACTTCCACAAGGTTGGCATCGCCCCCGTCGACGGAGTTTGCTCGACAGACATCATCGTCTTGGACGCCATCGAAAGCCACGCTCGCCCGATGGTAGCGATGTGCGTCGCAACTGATGAGTTCGTCGGCTTCACGGACCAAGGTTCGACCGGAACCAAGATGCCTCGCACGAGCTGGGGCAACATGAAGACCTATCCAATTGCACTCGCCCCCCAGCCTGTCATTGAGGAGTTTGGGGGGATGGTTCTCCCGATGATGGATAAGATCGTGGCAGGCATACACGGGAGCCGCACACTTTCTGCCACCCGCGACCTGCTCCTTCCTAAGCTGATGTCGGGAGAAATCCGGCTGGCCGAGGCAGTAGCGGAGGCGGCAGAATGACGAACGTCTGGTGCGTTCGCGCAGACTTTGGCCGGTATGCCCGAGCTTTCGTGGACGGCGGGTTTGTTGCCATCGGATGGCTGCCTGGACACGATCTGGCTGACTACACCAGCCGCGATGAGCTTCATCCTATCTACCGCGCCGCCTACCCGAACGACGTCAGCAACATCGTGATTGGCCAGCAGATTGGGCAGATCGGGCGCTTTCTGTTCGAGATGAAGGGGGGAGACACCGTCATCACGCCTGACGCGAATACCGAGCTGTTGCATCACGGGGTGATCCGGGCCGACCCTTCATACCGGTACGAGCCGAACGATCCGACCACTCCCTATCCTCACCATCGTCTCGTCGACTGGTCGACAACTTCCCTGCTGCGCTCCAGCCTCTCGGTCCCGCTTCAGAATACGATGCGGTCATCTCTGACGGTTTTCGGCGTTTCTCAGATCGACGAGGTGCTTCACCTGACGGGGCGAGGCAACCTCGCTCCGGCCCCCCATTCAGCAAACTACGACCCATACCAAGCCGTTCTCGCTCAAATACTCGAACTAGACGACAAGGAGTTCGAGATACTCGTTGGACACCTCCTCACTGCGCTGGGGTTTGAAGGCTCGGAGGTTGTGGGAAAGGTCGGCGACGGTGGCGTGGACGCGACAGGGGAGTTGAACGTTGCGAACCTGGCGAAGGTGAAGGTGTTCGTCCAGGCCAAGCGATATAAGGTGGGAACCAACATCAGCGCGTCGGTCGTGAGACAGCTACGGCAGGCAATTCCCTTCGGCGGACAAGGGGCATTTATTACAACCGCCGGCTTCCAGAAGGCTGCATTCGATGTCGCGCTCGAAGCGGGGTTCCCTCGCATTGGCCTGGTCAATGGCAGCCAATTGGTCGATCTGCTTGTCGAGCACTGGCCGGAGATACCGGTTGAGTTCAAAGACCGGCTGGGCCTGAAGCCGGGCCTGGTTTTGGCATGACAATCAACGAGGACATGGTTGAACAGGCCGCGCTCGGCATCTTCGCCGACCTCGGCTACACCTATGCCCCAGCAGCCCACATCGCCCCCGACGGCTCTGCGCCCGAACGCACGGCCTATTCCGACGTCATCCTAACGGAACGGCTCGCGGCTGCGGTGGGGCGGTTCAACCCGTCGATCCCGGCCGAGGCACGCGCTGACGCGGTCCGACAGCTCTTCATCACAGAGACGCCCTCGCTCGTCGAAGAGAACCGACGTATCCATCGTCTGCTGACCGAAGGCGTCGATGTCGAGTTCGTTGTCGCGGACGGCGAGATCAAGGGCGACAAGGTCTGGCTTATCGACTTCGACCAGGCCGAAAACAACGACTGGCTGGTGACGAACCAGTTCACAGTAGTCGAGGGCAGGCACAACCGCCGCCCCGACATCGTCGTCTTCATCAACGGCCTGCCGCTCGCCATCATCGAGCTGAAGAACGCCGCCGGCGAACAGGCGACAGTCTCGGCGGCCTTCAACCAGCTTCAGACGTACAAAGCGCAGGTGCCTGCTCTCTTCCGCACCAATGCCGTTCTAGTGGCCTCTGACGGGATGCTGGCGCGCATTGGCTCGCTCACGGCGGAACGAGGAGCGTTTCATGCCGTGGCGCACGGTGACGGGCGAGGATGGCGATTTCACGCCGCATGGTCCACGTGAGATGGAGACCCTGTTACGCGGCGTTTTCGAGAAGGAGCGGTTCCTCGCTTTGATCCGGGACTTCATCGTATTCGGGGACCAAGGCAACGGGCCGTTCAAGATCATTGCCGGATACCATCAGTTTCACGGGGCGAGAAAGGCACTTGTCAGCACTGTTGAAGCCGCTCGTCCCGAAGGGAACCGCAAGATCGGTGTCATCTGGCACATGTCAACGCCGGAGCAAATATGCGCCAGTTGGCCGGAGGAAATATGTGCCAGGTGACGTCATGAGAAGGGCCCCGATCGGGGCCCTTCTCATGACGTTTCGCGCTTTTC
>NZ_JAZHLK010000095.1:0-5506 GCF_036549515.1 Aurantimonas sp. E1-2-R+4
TATCTTTCTTCATGGCGTTGCTCTCCTCAGTGGAATCGGCACCCCGAGCCTAACGGCTCAAGGCGGGCAACGCCGCCCACTTCAGAGTTTCAACAGAGACCGGGACATTCCCATTTCCTGCTGGTGCGGCTGGAGGCGATCCCGCGCTCGTCGATGATTATCGCGTGGGCGTTTCTGATCGTCTTGCTGGCGACGCCGCGCGCCGTCTATCGGGTATACCGCAACTGGCGGGATACGCGCCGCGCCCGTGACAGGGACGGCGGCGCGGCCAAGCGCGTCTTGCTGATCGGTGCTGGCGACAACACCGAGACATTCTTGAAGACCATCGCGGAGCGAAGTGGACAATCCTTCGATGTTCTGGCGATCATCGACGAACGGGGACGCCGCACCGGCCGGTTCATTCGCGGCGTTCCGGTGCTGGGGGGAATGGAGAAACTGCCGCAGATCATCCGGCGGTTCGATCGCCGGGGGCGCCGGCCCGAAGCCTTGATCCTGACGCGGACGCGCGAGGACTACGAGCGCCACGCGCGGATTCAGGATTTGATCGACATCGCCAGCGAGCATCGTCTGGAGATGCTGCGCTTGCCCAAGGTTCTCGACCTTCGCGAAGTCGGCTCGGAAGTGGAAGTCCGCCCGATCAAGCTGGAGGATTTGTTGCAGCGCAAACCGCTACGCTTGGACGTTCCGAAAATGGCGACGATGATCAAGGGTCAAAAGATCCTGATCACCGGAGCGGGCGGTTCGATCGGATCGGAACTCGTCCGTCAGATCGTCGCCCTGGAACCGGCCAGCCTGATCCTTGTGGATGCCAGTGAGTACCTGCTTTACGCGATCGACGGCGAACTGCGTCGAGGCAACCCCCAATACGCCCTGTATCCGCTGTTGTGTAACGTGCGTGAGAAGGAAGCGATCGCCCGCATTATCGATACGCACCGGCCGGACGTTATTTTTCACGCTGCGGCACTGAAGCATGTTCCGATCGTCGAAGCGCAGCCGCTCGAAGGGCTGTTCACCAATGCGATCGGAACCCGCAATGTCGCCGAGGCCGCGGTGCGCGCGAAGGTAGGCGCCGTGGTCATGGTCTCCACGGACAAAGCCGTCAATCCGGCGAATGTCATGGGCGCCAGCAAGCGCATGGCGGAGATGTTCTGCCAGGCGATGGATTTGGGTTCCGATAAGGCCGGAACGCGTTTCGTCACCGTCCGCTTTGGCAATGTCCTCGGTTCGGCCGGTTCGGTGGTTCCGCTTTTCGAAAAGCAATTGAAGGCCGGTGGACCGCTGACGGTCACCCATCCGGAGATCGAACGTTACTTCATGACGATACCGGAAGCCTGCCTTCTGGTGCTGCAATCGGCCGCCCATAGTCTGGAGGACCCCGAGGAACGGGGGCGGATCTTCGTGGTCGACATGGGCGCCGCGGTGAAGATCGCCGATCTCGCGCGCAACGTCATCCGCCTCTCCGGCTTGCGGCCGGATATCGACGTGAACATCGTCTACACGGGCTTGCGACCGGGGGAAAAACTCTACGAAGAGCTGTTCGATTCCCGCGAGACCTTGGGACCGACGGATATCGAGGGAATTCTCGTCGCGTTCCCGCGCGCGATCGAGCGCGGCGTCATCGTGCGTATCTTCGATGAGATGAGGCGTCTGATCGACGTCAATGACGTCGCGGGAGCCCTGCGTCTATTGAAGGCGACCGTCACCGAGTTCAGCCCCGGCGAGGAGGTGCTCGCCATGATGCAGGGCGATGGCCATCCGCGTGCGGTTGAACAGGTTTCGCTCACGCTCGAGGGTCTCGACAAGGCCGATCGCCCATGATCGTTGAGGCGGTTTCCGGGAAGGCGCCCTCCCGAAGTCGACGTCGCACGACTTTTCGGCGCGGTGAAAACGCACGGGGGTGACGGTAGGGGTCTTCTCTATTCGGCGTATTGAGGTCGCGCCTTTTGAGCTTTCCGATGTACCGGCATTTGACGTCATTCGCGGGGCCTCGCTTCTCTTCGGGATCGGTGTCCGCCGTCAGCACCAATGGCACAGAAATACGGTTGTGATTTGAGGAGGATTTGGGTCTCGTCGTAGTGACGAAGGAACGAAGATGAGACCCAAATCCTCCAAGCCGAAATTGCCGGCAAACCGCTTGCCGATGGTCATCGCAGGCGTCACATTCACAGACGGCGTCGCGGTCATCCCCGACGCCAATCAACGCGCCGCCTGATCGCCCGCGTCACCCAAATCCAACCATAGCTCTATGGCGATCGCCAGGGCAAAGAGTGGCGCATCGAAGGATCGCCGGGCCAGGAGCCAGCGTTTGATCATCGACTGCTGCGCCCGCTAAGGCCGAAGCGTGCGCGCCGCACCACTTCCGCCGTCCGGAAGAGCAAGGTCGTCAGACGCCGCCACGGCGCCAGCTTCATCGCCGAGTATTTTGCTCGCCCGCCGATCAGGCTCTGCTGGGTGAGCGGATTGCCGGCAACCAGATCCGGTTCGACGTGGCGCACCCTGACGCCGAGTGCCCAGCCGCGTTCCAACGCCACATCGTAAGGAAGCTGCATCGGAACGAGCCGCTGCCGCAGCGCGCTGGCACCTTGTCGATTGACGACATAGGCGGCCGAGCTACCGGTCGGGCCGAACAGCGACGTCCCCAGCCGGTGACCACCGCCGATCGAACGATGCCCACGGAACACGGGCAGGCGATGGTGCATCAGTTTCACAACGTCCCAATCATCCACGGCGACGATCCGATCGAGCGCCGGCAGAAGCGCGGGCGTCAGTCGCACATCGTCCTCGAAGATCACGGCGATGTCGGCGTCGCTGGCCAGGAAGGCATCGAACACGTCGATATGGCTCTGATAACAGCCATATTCGCCGTCCATCGGAATCTTGCCGTGCAGGCGGCACGGTCTTCCCATCGACCGCCTTGACCCGTATCAGGTCGATACCGATCGCGGCGGCATCGGCACCGATCGCCGCAAGGCGCTCCGGAGACCGATCCAGATTGATGACGTAGTAATTGATCTTCAAGACAACTCTTTCGCGGACGGGCCGCCGGTCCCCGTTTCGGGAGTCGATTGCGCGAACATCAGGCAATGTCAAGGCAAGCTCAGTCGCCCCGGAAAGTACCACAGTTGCGCATGCCAGCGTGCTGTCCGGTGTGCGAGGGCTGCGGTGGCTTGATGGCTTCGTCGCCATCGCGGCCAGGCCCATATGAAGCTGTCGGGTGGCGGTCTCGTTAGAACGGAGGCGGGCGAGGAGCCGGCGGATCTCGGGCGGGGTCAGCAGACCGGCCAGCGCGATGGACATACGGCTTGGTCCGCGTGCGGGTGGGCTCGTTTCGTTCGCTATCAACAGGCCGTGGGGCGGCAGAAGATCCAAACACGCCCCCGAGATGATAGGCGCTGCAGCACGCTTCCATCGCTGCGATGCAGGAAGGCAGCTTAACGACAAACTTCACAACACCGTCGCGACGAAGCCGCCGCCGCAAGACGGTAGCGCCGGTCTCGTCGAGCAGGGCGGGGCTGCATAGTTTCTTGCCAAGATCAATTCCAGGCACCAATATCGACATCGGTCCTGCACAGCGACAATCAGGATGAGAGCAGCGCGACAAACAAGATGAGAATGTCGCGGGTGGGAAAGCAGCGGGAGATGCGGATGCATGACGGGAAAATGGAAGACTGGTTGCGCTTCCTGCCGGGAGGGAGAAGCCGTGTCGAACGGCTGTTCACCGATGCCGAACGCGGTATTTTTCGCGCCTGTTTTGCGGGACAAAGATAGGAACAATGCAGATCCTCATGACCGGTGCCGGCGGCTTCGTCGGACGACATCTCGCGGCGAGACTGAAAGAAGAGGGACATCGCGTGCTGGCGCTGTCGCGCGGCAGTGCGCCCGAGGACCGGACGGACGCGGTGATGGGACCGGCTGATCTCGCCGAGATCGAGGCATGGGCTGCCTGGCCAGAAGGCACCGACGCCGTCATCCATCTGGGGGCGCTCAACCCGTCACGAAGCGAACCGCAAAGCGGCGACCTTGTCGCCCTGCGTCGCGCCAATGTCGAGGCGACCGCTGCTCTGGCGCGGCGGGCCGCGCGCGAGCGCGTCCGCCGCATGATTTTCATCAGCAGCGCCAACGTCCATGGGCCCTCGGCGGACAAGAGCGTCTCGGCTTCTGACCCGCTCGCTCCGGCCAGTCCCTACGCCATCTCCAAGGCAGAGGGGGAAGCGGCCTTCTGGACCAGCTTATCCGGCACCGAAACGGAAGGATGCGTGCTCCGACCGGCCCCCGTCTACGGGGCTGGCGGGAGGGGCAACGTTGCGGTTCTGGTCAAGCTCGCAAGAATGCCGGTGCCTCTGCCACTAGAGGGGCTGGGTGGGCCGCGCAGCTTGGTGGCCGTCGATCATCTGGCACAGGTGATCGACGCATCTCTTGATGTCCCCACCGCCGCCGGAACGACGCTCCTGGTCGCCGACGAGGAACCTATCACGCCGGCAGGAATCGTGCGCGCGCTCCGCACCGGCTGGGGCCGCGCGCCGCTTCTGCTTCCAGCACCGGTGGGCGTTCTGCAACGATTGATAGGCGCGATCGGAAAGGACACGGTCTGGCGTGCCGCAACGGCGCCGTTTGTGCTGGAAACGCAGCCGCTGAAAGACCTCCTTGGCTGGAGTTCGCCGCTGACGACACAGGAGAAGCTGCGTCGTCTCGCCGCCGACGGCGCTCTCTGATCCATCCCCCCCCCCACACAAACGGATGGAATCGCGGCGGCTCCCTCGGGCGCGGCCCTCGCGCCGGGGCCTCATGACCTGGCACGACGTCCGGCAGAGCTATGGTTGGATTTGGGTGACGCGAGCGATCAGGCGGCGCGTTGATTGGCGTCGGGGATGACCGCGACGCCGTCTGTGAATGTGACGCCTGCGATGACCATCGGCAAGCGGTTTTCGCCCTTCAGCCTTCGCCAGGTTCTGGCTGCCGCGATGACGAGCTTGAAGACCATCAGCCGGGCGGACTTGTGCGAGAGGGCACCCTTGGTCCGTACGGTGCGATGCCGGACGGTAGCGAAGACGCTCTCGATCGGGTTCGCCGTGCGCAAATNGCCGGGCGGACTTGTGCGAGAGGGCACCCTTGGTCCGTACGGTGCGATGCCGGACGGTAGCGAAGACGCTCTCGATCGGGTTCGCCGTGCGCAAATGGTCCCAGTGTTCGGCCGGGAAGTCGAAGAAGGCCAGAAGCGGCTCGCGATCCTTCACGAGGCATAGGGCGGCTTTCGGATATTTGACGCCGTATTTTTCCTTGAAGACGGTGATTGCCGTCTCGGCCGTCGCTCGATCCGGTGCGTCGCGGACCTCGCGCAGATCGGTCTTCATGTTTGGCTGCACGGACACGGGAACTGGACTTGCATCGGAAAAGTGGCTCTTGCGCATGTTGTGTGGTCTTGAGGCGTCGCGACTCTTTCTAACACCGCAGATGATGCGGTGGAGGAAGCATGCCTCAAATATCGATGATGCCAGGATGTCGCTTC
>NZ_JAZHLK010000096.1:0-5485 GCF_036549515.1 Aurantimonas sp. E1-2-R+4
AGAAGGGCCCCGATCGGGGCCCTTCTCATGACGTCACCTGGCACATATTTCCTCCGGCCAACTGGCGCATATTTGCTCCGGCGTTGACACCAAACAGCGCGGCAAACTGGTCGACACCGCGCTCTGGCTGCGCCAGCGTGAACTGATCGGGGTCGGCCATCAGCTGATGCAGGCCGTGGGTACCGAGGAGACGGCGGATTTCAACGTCTTCCGCGACCGCGTGGCCAAGACCCTCAAGACCCGCAAGATCAAGCTCTCGGCGACCGAGAAGAACGCGATCCTGAATGCGGTCAGCTGGTATGCCGACGATGCGGAGAAGGTCATCGGCAAGACCCTGCGCTTCACGAAGTCCGAGCTGGAGGATGTGGCCGCACGGCTGGGCTGCGGAATCGACGAACTGGGCGACTTCGGCCTCTACACCCAGCCCGATGGCAGCTGGCTGACGTTTGAAGCCAGCACCGACTTGCGCGACAGCGAGGCGGTACCGCTGAAGGACAGCATCCACCGCTATTTCAAGGCCGAGGTACAGCTGCATGTGCCCGAGGCGTGGATCAACCTCGACACGGTCAAGATCGGCTACGAGATCAGCTTCAACAAATATTTCTACCGCCACAAGCCGCTGCGCAGCCTCGATGCCGTGACGCGGGACATTCTGGCGCTGGAGCAAAAGGCCGATGGCCTGATCGCCGACATCCTAGGCGTAAAGGTGGCGACGAAGTTGGAGCCGGCAGAATGAACATTGCGAGCTACCCGACGTATGACAGCTACAAGGACAGCGGCGTTGAGTGGATCGGAGACTTGCCCACCAGTTGGGATGTCGAGCGTGGAAAATGGCTGTTCGTCAAGAAGGACCGCCCAGTTCGCCCTGATGACGAGATCGTCACCTGTTTTCGGGATGGGCAGGTTACCCTTCGCAACAACCGCAGGACCGATGGCTTCACCAACGCTCTGAAAGAACACGGATACCAGGGCATTCGGAAAGGCGACCTGGTGATCCATGCCATGGACGCCTTCGCCGGTGCCATCGGCGTTTCCGACTCGGATGGCAAGGCAACGCCTGTCTATTCAGCCTGTGTCCCGCGCGAGCCTGACACGGTCGACCCCTACTTCTATGCCTATTACATGCGGCACATCGCCTTGTCCGGGCTGCTGGTGTCCTTGGCGAAGGGGATCAGGGAGCGGTCGACCGATTTCCGCTACAACGACTTCGCAGACCTGCAACTGGCGGTCCCTTCGCGTCCCGAACAGCGCGCCATCGCGGCGTTTCTGGACGAGAAATGCGCCAAGGTGGACGGGGCGGTGCGAATAAAGGAAGAGCAGATCGCGCTTCTGCGCGAGCGGCGACAGATCCTGATCCAGCAGGCCGTCACCCGCGGCCTGAACCCCGACGCCCCCATGAAGGACAGCGGCATCGACTGGATCGGCCAAATCCCCGCGCATTGGGAGGTGAAGCCGCTCTTGACCGAAGCGAAGATCAAGTCGCGGACAGGCAGGCCCGACCTTCAGCTTCTGTCAGTTTACCTCGGGCTCGGTGTGGTCAAGTTCGACGACGTCGAAGAAAAGCGAACGAACGCGACAAGTCTGGACTTATCGAATTATCAAGTTGTCGAACCCGGCGACTTGGTCCTGAACAATCAGCAGGCGTGGCGCGGCTCTGTCGGCGTTTCGTTCGAAACAGGGATTGTTAGCCCGGCATACATCGTATTGGAGTTGTCTGATCGCTTTGAACCGGAATTCGCCAATTTCTACTTCCGCGTAGGCACTACTGTTGCACACTATTTGATCCATTCGAAAGGTGTCGGCACCATCCAGCGCAACCTCTACCGACCGAAATTGAAGCGTGCGCTTGTAACAATACCACCGCTCGATGAGCAGCGCGGCATCGTGCAACATATCAATTCTGAATGCGAAAAGATCGACAACGCCATCCGCATCAAGGAAGACCAAATCGCCGCGCTCAAGGAATACAAGACCAGCCTGATCAACGCGGCGGTCACGGGCAAGATCAAGGTGGCGTAAGGGGGGATCATGGTCAGCAACACCAAGGAAGTGGCTCTGGAACAGGCGATCCAGCGGCGCCTGACGGGCCTGACGACCGAGGAGCTGGCCGGCCAGCCTGCCCCCGCTGGCCATGGCCCCTTCCGGCTTGGCCTGCCTTCCGATTTCGACGCCGAACATGCGCTCGACACCCGGCTCTTCTGGGAGTTTCTCGAAAGCACCCAGGGCAAGGAGCTGGCCAAGCTGAAGGCCCGCAATCCCGGTGACTGGCAGCGCAAGATCCTCGAACGCTTCGACCGGCTGATCAAGAAGAACGGGGTGCTGCACCTGTTGAAGAAAGGCCTTGCCGTCGACGACGCCTTCTTCGTGCTGATGTATCCCGCGCCGCTGGCCAGCTCGGCTGCCAAGGTGCACGAGAACTTCGCCGGCAACATCTTCAGCGTCACCCGGCAGGTCCGCTATTCGCAGACCAACCCGGGCGAAGAGATCGACATGGTCCTCTTCATCAACGGGCTGCCGCTGATCACCATCGAGCTGAAGAACGCCTGGACCGGCCAGACCGCCCGCTATCACGGGCAAAAGCAGTATCGCGACGGCCGCGACTCCACCCAGCCCCTGCTGCAGTTCGGCCGCGCGCTGGTGCACATGGCCGTGGACACCGACGAGGTGTTCATGACCACGAAACTGGCCGGGCCCGCGACCTTCTTCCTGCCCTTCAACAAGGGCCACAACGAGGGCGAGGGCAACCCGCCCAACCCGAACGGCCACAAGACCGCCTACCTGTGGGAAGAGGTTTTCACCAAGGAAAGCCTGGCGGGCATCATCCAGCATTTCGTGCTGCTGGAGGGGAAGGTGACCGAGCCACTGTCCAAGAAGACGCTGATCTTCCCGCGCTATCAGCAGCTGGACGTGGTGCGCCGCCTGCTGGGCCATGCGGCCACGACGGGCGTGGGGCACAGCTATCTGATTCAGCATTCGGCGGGTTCGGGGAAGTCGAACTCGATCACCTGGACGGCCTATCAGCTGATCGAGACCTATCCGGCCACGGCGGGCATTCCGGGCGGAAAGAGGCTGGACCAGCCACTGTTCGACAGCGTCATCGTGGTGACGGACCGGCGGCTTCTGGACAAGCAACTGCGCGAGAACATCAAGGACTTCTCCGAGGTCAAGAACATCGTTGCCCCGGCCGTGCGCTCGGCCGATCTGAAATCGGCGCTGGAGAACGGCAAGAAGATCATCATCACGACGATCCAGAAGTTTCCCTTCATCATCGAGGGGATCGCCGACCTCAGCGACAAGCGGTTCGCGGTGATCATCGACGAGGCGCACAGCGGCCAGAGCGGCAGCGCGCATGACAACATGAACCGCGCGATGGGCGCCGGCGATCAGGACCCGGACGAGGACGATCCGCAGGACCGCATCCTGGCGGCGATGCAGTCGCGGAAGATGCGCGGCAACGCCTCGTATTTCGCCTTCACAGCGACGCCGAAGAACACGACGCTGGAAAAGTTCGGTGAGCGCCAGGCTGACGGCAGCTTCAAGCCCTTCCACCTCTACAGCATGAAGCAGGCCATCGAGGAAGGCTTCATCCTGAACGTCCTGGCGAACTACACGACGTACAAGAGCTACTACGAAATCCAGAAGTCGATTGGCGACAACCCGCTTTTCGACACCAAGAAGGCGCAGAAGAAGCTGCGGGCCTATGTCGAGCGCAGCCAGCAGACGATCAACACCAAGGCCGAAATCATGCTCGACCATTTCATCGAGCAGGTCGTGACGCCCAAGAAGCTGCGGGGCAAGGCCAAGGGGATGATTGTCACCCAGAACATCGAAGCGGCCATCCGCTACTACAGGGCGGTGACCAAGCTGCTGGCGGATCGGGGCCACCCGTTCAAGGCGTTGATCGCATTTTCCGGCGAGAAGGTCGTGGATGGCGTGACCCATACCGAAGCGGCGATTAATGGCTTTTCGGAGTCGGACACGCGTGACCGGTTCGATGACGATGAGTGCCGGCTGCTTGTCGTTGCGAACAAGTATCTGACGGGCTTTGACCAGCCGAAGCTGACCACGATGTACGTGGACAAGAAGCTCCAGCACGTGCTGGCCGTGCAAGCGCTGTCGCGGCTGAACCGCTCCGCCCCAAAGCTGGGGAAGCGCACCGAGGACCTTTTTATCCTCGATTTCTTCAACGACGTGGCGGACATCAAGGCGGCATTTGATCCGTTCTATACCGTCACCACCCTGTCCTCGGCGACAGACGTGAACGTTCTGCACGAATTGAAGGGTTCGCTCGACCAGGTCGGCGTCTACGAATGGCAAGAGGCCGAGGAGTTCGTCACCCGGTATTTTGCCGGCGAGGACGCACAAGCGCTGAGCCCGATCATCGACACAGCTGCGGACCGGTTCAATCAACAGCTCGGACTGCCCGAGAAGGACAAGATCGACTTCAAGATCAAGGCGCGACAGTTTGTGAAGATTTACGGGCAGATGGCCTCGATCATGCCGTTCGAGGTGTTGGATTGGGAAAAGCTGTTCTGGTTTCTGAAGTTCCTGGTGCCAAAACTGAAGATCAAGGATCCCGACCAGGACATGCTCGACGAGCTATTGGAAGCTGTCGATCTTTCGACCTATGGCCTCGCGCGGACCAAGCTGAATCACAACATTGGCCTTGATGCGTCGCCGACCGAGCTTGACCCGCAGAACCCCAATCCGCGCGGCTATCGAGACGGCGAACCGGAGAAAGACCCGCTCGACGAAATCATCCTCAGCTTTAATGAACGCTGGTTCCAAGGATGGAGTGCAACGCCTGAGGAGCAACGGGTTAAGTTCATCAACATCGTGAATAGCGTGCGCGCCCATCCGGATTATTCTGAGAAATACGAGGGGAATTCCGACCCTTACAATCGTGGGCTAGCGCTCGAAAAGATGTTGCAGGACGTAATGCTGAAGCGCCGAAAGGAAGAGTTAGAACTTTACAAGCTGTTTGCGTCGGATCCTTCCTTCAAGGCCGCCTGGAGTCAGAGCATTGAGCAAGTGCTGAATAAGAAGCTGGACGAGCATACGCGAGTTTGAAGACGGCGTGCCCGGATCGGCTTCAGTGGCAAAGGAAGATCATCCGGCGACAAACAGCCTGATAGGTTGGCTGGCTCTTCAGAAGATTCCGATCCCAGTCGCATCTCGACCCGGACGATACCCCGGTTTAACCATCGACCGGCCTCTTGAGAATAAAAGCGATATCAGCATGTTACGAGCTATTCACCAAATCCGCGCAGTCATCAGGTCCAGAGAATATCGGCCTGGAGAGAATGCTTCCGGGCCTCCTGGGGCCCTAGCCGGTGTTCAGCTCGCACCGCATAACCCTCAAAAACAACGGATAATACCAACGGGAGCGAAGGCCGACTCTTCGGGGATTCCCAAGCTGACAGAATTCTGAATCACTGTGACAAACGGAGGTTTGTCATGGCAGCACCGGTTCCCCTTCACACGG
>NZ_JAZHLK010000097.1:0-5234 GCF_036549515.1 Aurantimonas sp. E1-2-R+4
CGCTCGGCCTCGGCCTCCTCGCGCCGCGTCACCGCCTCGGCCTCGACCCGCTGCTTTTCCAACGCCGCCTGCTTGAACGCCAACACCGCATTCGCCATCCGGCCAATCTCGTCCTTCTGCTCCAGGGCAGGAATCTCAGTGGTCAGATCACCGCCGGCGAGTTGGGACATCCTGTCGGCCATGCCGCTGATTGCGCCGCCGATACGGCGACCGACGAACAGCGCGACGACGATGGCCAGTCCCATCGCGAGCAAGGCGGCGAAAGCGGCGGTCCAGCTGATTTCACTCGAGATGGCCTGCAGCGCCGCCTGCGAGGTCAGCAGATGCGCCACACCGGAGACATTGCCGGCGAAGTCCTTGATCGGACGGGCGACACCGACATGGGGCTGTCCGCCGATGACAGACGTTGTGGGAACCGTCTCGCCATCGCGGACGCGTGCCAAGGTGGCACCGTCGAGCAGCGGCTCGCCTTGGAAGGTCGCCGCCGAACGGGCATCGGCGGTATCCTTGGCGGCAAAGGTCGCGACTTCGTCCATTGGGAAGATGTAGAGCTCCGCCTCGTCATCGGCGCTGTCGGTCAAGCCGGAGATGAACTCCTGTCCGAAGCCCAGTCCGAATTCGACGGTGCCGACGTGGCGTCCGTTGTATTCGATCGGGTGGACGGCTCGAACACCGATCCCGGCGCGGCCGCGCTCCAGCCCGATGACCGGCATCTTGTTGGCGTTGGCCTCGACGACCGTGAAGCGGAACGAAGACAGGTCGTCGCCGAACTTTTCCGGCTTGTGGACGCGCAGGAAGGAAATGCCCTGAGGGGTGTGAAACTGGAACTGCTCCACACCGTATTGCGTCTTCATCGCGTCAAAGCCGGGAACGAAGATATCCGCCAGGCGCTGCCGATCGTCGAAAGCGACGGCCTGCCCTACGGCTGGCTGGCGCGCCACCAGAGCCGCGAGGCTGAGCGCCTTGTCGACCTCGGCGGTGATCGAGCGATCGAGCTTGCGCTGCATGATGCCAAGTTCGCGCTCTGCCGCTTGCTCGACCAGACGGTCTGCGCCGAGGAAAAGCGGTATGCCGACCGCCAGCGCGGCGACGAACGCGGCGAAAAGAACCGAGACGAAGAGACGAGAACGAAGCGACATGGCGACAATCCAATTATAGTATTCAAACCTTTCTATGTGAGCGCGGTTTTCCGAAAGGTTAACCGTAAGCGGGACCTTCTCGCCTCGGCCACGTTTTTGCGCCGATAGGCTGCTGGAAGCCCGAAAATATTCGTAGCCGGGCAAGCGACGGGCCGCCGACGCCCGGAACGGCTTTTCGGGCCGCCGCCCGCCCGCGAAAATTAGAGCGTCGCGGTCCCGCTTGGGCGGTGAGGCGTCAGCTTGACACGCCGCCGATCTGCCGAAATGGTCCGCACTCTCGACCCCACTGGAAAGCGGAAGCGCGATGCCACCGAAAAAAAAGCCGGCGACGAAACTATCGGCCAATAAACCGGCCACGAAGTCGCCGGCCAAAAACAATGGCAAATTTTCCAGCGGAATCGATGGGCTCGACACGGTGCTGGGCGGCGGGCTTCCCGGTCGGCATCTCTATCTGCTCCAGGGCAAACCCGGCACCGGCAAGACCACCTTTGCGCTGCAATTCCTGATCGCCGGCGCCGCCGCTGGCGAACCGGTTCTGTATGTGTCGCTGTCACAGAGCAAGGCCGAACTGGAGCAGATCGCGGCATCGCATGGCTGGTCGCTCGACGGGGTCGAGATCGAGGAGCTGCACGCGGCCCGTCATGACGAAAAGCAGGACGATCAGACGATCTTCTACGCTTCGGATGTGCGTCTCGATCGGACCCGCGAGGCCGTCGACGCGGCAATTGACCGGGTGAAGCCGAAGCGCATCGTCTACGATTCCCTCGTCGAAATTCGCCAGCTCAGCCGCGACACCCAGAAGTTTCACGAGGAAATCCTGTCGTTCAAGCGAATGGTCGGAAAACAGGGCATTGCGACCCTGTTCATCGATCTGACGCCGGAGGCCGGCGGCGATGCCGTCGTCGAGAGTCTGGCGCATGGACTGTTCCACCTGGAAAAGTACCTGCCCGAATATGGTCAGGCGCGCCGCCGGATCGATATTCGCAAGATGCGTGGCGTGAGTTTCTTCGACGGTTATCACGACATGGCGATCCAGACAGGCGGGGGTGTCCGGGTGTTTCCGCGGATCGTGCCGGAACTCACACCGGAGACCAGCCGCGAGGATCTGATCAAGTCGGGCGTCGACGCGCTCGACGAGATGCTCGGCGGTGGCATGGAGCCTGGCACCACGACGCTCATCGTCGGTCAGTCGGGCACTGGCAAGTCGACCCTTGCCTCGCTTTACGCCTATGCGGCCCTGGAGCGTGGTGAATCGGTCACGCTGTTTTTGTTCGAAGAACGGGTCGAGACCTTTTTCCGGCGCTCCGAAGGGCTCGGTCTGCATCTGCGCAAATATCGCGACGACGGGAAGCTCGAACTCTGGGACTTCAATCCTGGCGCGATTTCGCAAGGTGAATTCTCGCAGATCGCCCAGCAATCGGCGGATGGCAACAATGCCGGCGTGGTGGTCATCGACAGCTTCACCGGTTACCTCGCCGCGCTGCCGAATCCGCAGGAAGCGATCATGCAGATCCAGACGCTGCTGAAGTATCTTTCGCGGCGCGGTGTCCTGACCATCCTCATCGTCGCCCAGCACGGCCTGCTCGGCCACAATATGGACACCGCCGTCGACGTCAGTTTTCTCGGCGATACGGTGGTGTTCCTGCGCATGTACGAATGGCCGGCGGTAGTCCGCCGCACGATCACCGTGGTCAAGAAGCGCCACGGTCCGCACGATCTCGATGTCCGGCAATTGCAGATCGATACCAAAGGCATCAGCATCAGGGAGTTCGTCCAGCCACCGCCGGGCAGTCCGTCCCCGATGCCGACGCGATGAAAGCGGATTTCGACCGAATACCGTCGGCTGCCGAACTGCCCGTTCTGATCTACGCACCTTATGGGAATGATGGCGACACGCTCCATAAGGTACTGACGGACGCCGGTTTCACGGCGATCGTCGCCGACGATCTGGCGCAATTTCAAACCAGTCTGGCGCGTGAGGCCGGGGTTCTGATCGTCAGCCAGGAAGGTTTGACCGAGAAGTCGCTGGAGCTCGTCAGCCAGATGCTGGCGCAGCAGGACGACTGGGCGGAACTACCGATCATCGTGCTCTTGGACGCGGCGCTGCATCTCAACAATGCCGCCGGCCGGCTTCTCGAACTCATGCCTCGCTCGAAGCTGATCATCAAGCAACGCCCGGTGCATCCCACCGAGATGACCACCTCGGTCGATACGGCTTTGCGCGCCCGTATTCGTCAGTACGCCCTGGCCCGTTACATCGCGCATCAGGAGGAATTGCGCCACGAGCTCAACCACCGGGTCAAGAACATCCTCGCCAGCGTCAACGCGCTGTTTTCGCTCACGCGCCGGAACTCCGCCGATCTCAACGAGTTTTCCCATGAGTTCGCCGGCCGACTGAACGCCCTCAGCAACGTCCATTCGGTCCTGTTCAATGTCGATTACGGATCGGTGCGGTTGACCGAATTGGTGGAAGCGATCTTGAGGCCATTCAACACGGAGGACGTGCGGGTTGTGGCGACCGGCCCGGACCAGCGGCTTTTGTCCGACCCCGCCCAGAAGATCGCCTTGAGTCTGTACGAACTGGCCACCAATGCGGCCAAGTATGGGGCGCTGTCGTCGAGCGAGGGCGCTGTCGGTGTCAAGTGGTCGGTCGAGTCCGGAACGGGGGGCGACAGCTTCGTACTGGACTGGTCGGAGAGCGGCGGGCCGAGCGTCAAACCGCCGTCGCGGACCGGCTACGGCACGCGTTTCATCCGTTCGGCGGCGCACAGTCTCGACGGCGAGGCGAATCTTGAATTTACACCCGCCGGTCTTCAGGTGCAGGTACGGGTGCCGGCCCGCAGCGTACTGGATCGATAGATGCCCGCAATTCATTCCGTGCTGATTGTCGAGGACAATCTGATCGTGGCCATGGTCATTGAGGACGATCTGAGGGACGCCGGCTACGAGGTGTTGGGGCCCACCATGCGCAGTGCCCCGTCGCTGGACATCGCGCGGTCCTCGACGATCTCGCTCGCTCTGGTCGATATCGATCTGGAGGGCGGCGACGACGGCGTCGAGCTGGCCCGTCGGCTGCGTGACGAGCATCAGGTGCCCAGCCTGTATATTACCGGACAGGCGGCTGTTGCACGGGCTGGCAAAGACGCGGCCCTCGGCCTCCTGCCGAAGCCGTTCACGCCGGAGCAACTGCTGGAAGCGGTCGCGGAGGCCTTGAAATACGCGGCGACGGGCGAGGTGCCGCAGACGCCGAAGGCGGCTGTGTGGTTCTGAGCGTGCCAGGTGGTCCGCGGTCGGGCATGGTGAAAGAAGCGGTTTCCGTTGGTCCCTGGCATGCCGGTGGAGGCCTTCATCCAGACCGGCGAGCGCACGGCGATGTCATATCTCCTGAAGCCGCTGTCGGATCAGTTCCGCCGCGCCATGCGGGAACAGTGAGGAATAAAGATGTCGATCGACTTCGATCCTTATGGTCCTATCAGACGAAAGCTTGCGAGCGATGGCGTGGATATCGCCGCGAAGTTCGTAAAGCGTCGTCCTGCGGCGACGCCGGCGGCGGTCCGGTCGCATACAGCAACACGCAACCGGATTGCTAGCGTCCGTCGTCTGGCCTTTGCCTTCGCGGCGCTGGGGGTAATCGCTCCGGTCGCCCTCATCACGATCGCATTCGGGGACGAACTGCGAGACACCATGGCCCCCGGCGCGGGGCGGGTGGGGGTCGCTGATTCGACAGCGCCGAAGCTGGGTCCAGAGGGGCGGCGCGGCGAGGAAACGGGCATCGTTCCGAGTCAGGCCGACACGCGAGACCAGGACAAAGGCACCCGAAATCCGCCGGTTGCGGCCCCGAGCGTGACGTGCGCCGAAGCGCTTGCCTCGGAACCACTCCGGAACATGGATCAGTATCTGGACGACATCGGCGTTCTCTACGAGAAAATATTCGATCAAGAACTGTCAGGTTCCGATTGTACAGGTGAGCAGATATCTGATTACCTAGGCTCAGGACCTATTAATTTCTCTTGATGTGTGATTCAGAGCTTCCGTCAAGGAGGTTCTGATGGCTGGTTTGTTTTTGCTGAGCGAGCGCCAGATGGCGCGGATATC
>NZ_JAZHLK010000098.1:0-5012 GCF_036549515.1 Aurantimonas sp. E1-2-R+4
TATCTTTCTTCATGGCGTTGCTCTCCTCAGTGGAATCGGCACCCCGAGCCTAACGGCTCAAGGCGGGCAACGCCGCCCACTTCAGAGTTTCAACAGAGACCGGGACATTCCCAGGTTCCTGGGCGCCGGGGTTTTACCCACGCTCGGGCCTCATTCATGTCGATCTTGGGCCGGTCCGCCGGAGGGGCGAGCGCTACCTGGACCGGGAGACGGCTTTCGCTGCGGAAACCCCGCCTGCGCGCGAAATGCTGGCCGACAGTCGTACCATGAAGGGCGGCGGCACTGCCGGTGAGGCGCCGCTGGCGTCGCCCGACACGGCGCGGGTGTCGCTGATCGCCTCGCTGTGCCGGCTGCCTCGTGAGTAAGCACGCACCGGCCGCCCCGTCGCCGTCTACTCGGCGGCCATCTGGAAACCTGGCGTCGAACGCGACAGCGCCGTCTCCTCCTCGGTCATGTCCTCGGGGATCGTTTCGAACAACGGCGTCGACATGTAGCGTTCGCCCGTGTCGGGCAGCATGCAGAGGATAACGGTACCCGGTCCGGCCCGCTCGGCGATCTTCATGGCGACGGCGAAGGTCGATCCGCCCGAGACGCCCGTCAGGATGCCTTCCCGTTGGGCGAGTTTCTGCGCCCAGGCAATGCCGTCGGGGCCGGCCACGGGTATCAGCTCGTCATAAAGCCCGTCGTCCACCGCTTCCTGCAGAACGTGGGGAATGAAGTCAGGGGTCCAGCCCTGGATCGGGTGCGGCTGGAAAGCGGGGTGGCTTTCCGCGGGCGAGTGATCGGAGTTGCGCTCCTGAGCGTGGCCGCTGCCCAGAAGCTGCGCATTGGCGGGTTCAGACAGGANGTTGCGCTCCTGAGCGTGGCCGCTGCCCAGAAGCTGCGCATTGGCGGGTTCAGACAGGACGATCTTCGTTTCGGGCCGCTCGCGGCGAAGAACGCGACCCACGCCCGTGACGGTGCCGCCCGTCCCGTAGCCGGTGACCCAGTAATCCAGCCGCTCGCCGGCAAAATCGGCGAGGATCTCGCGGGCGGTCGTGTTCTCGTGGATGCGGGCGTTGGCCTCGGTCTCGAACTGGCGGGCAAGGAACCAGCCGTTCGCTTCGGCCAGTTCCACAGCCTTGCGATACATGCCGACGCCCTTTTCCGCGCGAGGTGTGAGCACGACCTTTGCACCCATCATCCGCATCAGCTTGCGGCGCTCGACCGAAAAGCTGTCGGCCATCGTCACCACCAGCGGATAGCCCTTCGCCGCGCAAACCATGGCCAGCCCGATACCGGTGTTGCCCGACGTCGCCTCGACCACCGTCTGGCCCGGGCTAAGGCTTCCGTCCTGCTCAGCCTCCTCGATGATGCTGAGCGCCAGTCGGTCTTTGACCGACCCGGCCGGGTTGAAAGCCTCGACCTTCACGTAGATGTCTACCCCGGCTGGCGCGAGTGAATTGATCCGAATCGCAGGAGTGTCTCCGATGGTTTCGAGGACGCTGGCGAAAAGCCTGCCGCGTCCCTGCGTTGTGCGTCTCGTTTTGGCGTCCATTGCTTTTCTCCGTTCCGTTTTCAACGACCGTGGCCATTCCGGCCGACGCTTGCATTCTACCTTGGGTCCATTTGTGCGTGCTCGACGGGATGGTAAGGTCCGTCCTTCCAAGCGAACCAGCGAGCGGCAGTCGGTCAGTGCTGGTGTTCGGGTGGAGCGAACAAGATCAGTTCGACCCGGTCGGCGCCTTCGACGTAAGCGTCATGCCCCGGAGGAATTCCAAAAAAGTCGCCCGTGCTGATGCGCGTCTCGACGCCTGTGTCGATCATGCGGACCACCAGCCGGTGTACCGCATGGGCAGGAGTCGGGCGAGCCGAGCAGCGGCTTCTCGTCGGCCTCCAAGTCCATCCGGGTTCGAAGATCGCATGCATTCCTGCGCTGCCATTGGCCATCTTGACGATGGAGATGCCCCCCGCGATGTCTCATGTCCATGAGTTGATCGGGCGTTTCGAACCGTCCTGTTTCTATCGTATTTTCTTGCATCCGTTCCCCTTTTGGCTCTTCCGACGCCAGCACCATTGTACGCGTTGAACCTAGGGTATTCACTTCGGCAAAGCTTGACGGAGTTCTGGAGATTTCCTGTAGAAGCCGGTGATTGTGCTTTATGCTCGGGCATAACATGGACTTGGAGATTTCCGAGTCGACACGGAGCGATTTCAGCGCGAAGGACGAGATCGTGGCCCCGAGCACAACCGCGCCGTCGGCGGCGCAACCCGCTCCAAGCATCTCGACGGTGCCGCCTTCGACATCGCCATGGCGAACCACGATCCGGTGGCGTTCGAGGCGACGGCGCGGGAGGTCGGGTTCCTCGGGTTCGGATACTATCCGCGCTCGGGAGAATAGCGGTCACGATCCACGCCCGCCTCGACGACGCATTGCTGCCGTCACCGCGGGCGGCTTGCGGTAACTTGGGGATAACGTGCCGGCGCGGGCCACGATCGCCCGTGCCGGCCAGATCTGTCAGAGATCGTATTGCGCCCGCGCGATATCGCCCAGGCCGACCTTGTCGAGCCGGTCCAGCGGCGCCAGGAAGGTCACCTGGATCACCCCCGGCGCGCGGCCGATCTCGATCGCGCCGTTGATCGTCGCGCGGTTGCGCACCTCCGGCACGGTCATGTCCAGCAGCTTGGCCGCCCGCTCCAGCCCGTTCTCGATCGCCGCGTTCAAATTCGGCGCCGTGCCGATCACCGAAATCGGTGCCGAGTTCTCGAGCTGTCCGACCTTCCAGGATTTGGCCAGCCGCTCCGCCTTGGCGCGCTCGGCTTCGGAGAAGGGCCGGGCCAGCGGCGGCAGATCCTCGAGGAGCGGAAACAGCACCGGTCCGTCGATCGGATAGTTTTTCAGCACCTCGACCTGCAACGTGACGCTGCCCGAGACATCCATCGTGTGGCCGGCGATCTCGCCGTCGCCCTGGGCGGCATGCATGTCGCCCATATAGACGCCCGCGCCCTTCACCTTGACCGGTGCGACCAACACCGCACCGGGACGTACCGCGTCAATGTCCATGTGCCCGTCGGTCTTGTGTTCGGCCAATTGCGCGGCGGTGACGGCGTATTCATGCGGGGCGCCGACGAGGAAGGCGCCGAAATCGCCGGCATTGTGGGAATCGGGCAGCGGCATCGACGGCGTCGTGCCCAATTGCCCGAGGAATGGGCGCATACGCACCATCACCGCCGGCATATCTGACGGCGCGTAGGTCAGGATCGGGTGCTGCACCGACTGATCCGGCAGCGCGGCATAATGATGGGCGTCGCGCGCGATGGTCTCGGCCGCCTGCTTGGGCATCGTCACCCCGACATGGCGGGTTTCGTCGAACACCACCGTATAGCCATGCACGATCTCGAACGGCTTCACCGTATTGCCGCAGGCATCGCATTTGACAGCATCGCCGCCGATCCCCTCGACATGGGTCTCGGGCCAGATCGTGTCGCAGGTCGGGCAGCGCGCGGCGACATAAGGGTCGCCCAGGCAAAAGCCTTCCGGCGAACTGTCGTGGCCGGACGCGGTCGCGATCGAGGTCACGCTGATGTCGCGGATGCGGATGATGACGCCGTCGCCCGGTTCCGCGCCCACGATCTCGACCGGCTGGGTAACCTCATGGCCGCCGCGCAGCCGCGGCGTGATCATCGGGCCCCAGCAGCCCGGCGCGGTGTTGGCGATGATCGTTCCGCCATTCTCGACCGGGCCGAGCATCGGCTGGTTCGGGTCGAGCACGCTGTTGGTGAAGCCTTGCACGACGACGCTGCGTTGCGCTGTCTTCGTCGGATTGGTGATGTCCAGCATCTCAAGCTCCCTCGATCGTCAAATCGCCCGGCAGGTGGCGGCCGCTCCCCGGTGAAGCTAGCACGATCGTCACACTTCGCCACAGGGGCGACCGGCAGGTCAACACCGTCGATGTCCGAGCCTTGCGATTGCTTCGGCTCGCCATGGGGATGATAGTCCTGTCGATGATAGCGGCATCTGGAGGAATTGATGGAACGCGGCAGATCGAGGTTTGAGATGAAAGGCGAGCCCGCCGTAACTGTTCAAGACGGCAGGCGAGCACCCCACATGGCGAAGACCGTTTTGCCTTCTGGCGTCTTCGCCAAATCCGCCGCATCGGCGCTGTTCCTGGCCGCCGCGATCATCGCCGGCGCAACGACGTCGGCAAGAGCCGCCGAGTGCACTGCCTCGCCGAAGGCGGCGATCGATTGGAGTGGGTGCGACCGCAGCAATCTGGTTCTGTCCGGCGCCAATCTCGAAGGCGCCAATCTTCAGAATGCCGATTTCACCCAGACCGACCTGCGGAACGCCAAGCTCGCATCGTCAAACCTGGAAAAGGCGGCGCTGGTGCGCGCGTCGCTCGCCGGCGCTGTTGCCGACAAGGCCAATTTCACCAAGGTAGAAGGCTATCGAACCAACCTTTCGGGTCTTTCCGCGCGCGGCGCCTCGTTCCATGGCGCGGAACTCCAGCGGGCGGACTTCCGCAATTCCGACCTGACCGGAAGCAGTTTCGAGAAAGCCGAACTGGGCCGCGCGATTTTCGCCGGGGCCGATCTGACCGGCACGGTATACCCACTGGCCATTCTTGCCCGCGCCGATTTCAGCGGTGCCATCCTCTCAGGCCCGGTGGACTTCACCGGCGCCTACATGTTTCTGACCCGGCTGGAGGGCGTCGATTTATCGGCCGCAGTCGGCCTGGAGCAGGGCCAGATCGACATCGCCTGCGGCGATGCGGCCACGCGGCTTCCCGCTGGCCTGACCCCTCCGGCGCTATGGCCCTGCCCGGCTGATTGAGGCCGGCGGGCGGGGGGCGCACTTTTGCGGCATCGGTTTGGGCCGTTGCTTGTTTCAGCGGTGACCGGGGCGGTTCGCTATTGGGTTTGGACGGAGGGGAGTTTTTGAACGCAAGACGCCCCTCGGCTTTTTGGGCGCGAGGGGCGTTTTGGTTTGGTTTTTTTGTGAAGAGAAGCTTTGCGATTTGCAGACCTGGCGG
>NZ_JAZHLK010000099.1:0-4916 GCF_036549515.1 Aurantimonas sp. E1-2-R+4
TCCCGCAAATCTGATGAAACAGCCTTTCCCATAGAGCACCTCCTGCTCACAGAGAATCAAACCGAACATCAAATGGGAACCCGTCGATTCAAATTATTCGCCGGATGCTCTAGGCTCCATCCTTCAGCAAAGCCAGCACCAGATCCGCCGAGAACGAGCCGCCTCCAAAGGAGGTGGCGAGCTTGAGATCCACCAACTCTTCAATCCAGTCCTGACGCGCCGCAACAAAGCCGCACCGAACCGCC
Organism: Aurantimonas sp. E1-2-R+4; assembly: GCF_036549515.1. Classification (NCBI taxonomy): domain Bacteria; kingdom Pseudomonadati; phylum Pseudomonadota; class Alphaproteobacteria; order Hyphomicrobiales; family Aurantimonadaceae; genus Aurantimonas; species Aurantimonas sp. E1-2-R+4. Next base: position 246 of record NZ_JAZHLK010000099.1, read on the forward strand.
GCCGACAGGGTCTTGGAGAAGCTGCCGATATGGATGACGCGATCCAACCCGTCGAATGCCGCCAGACGCGGCGCGGGCTCCTGCTCGAAATCCGCAAAAATGTCATCCTCGACGATGAGCAGATCGTGCCGTTCAGCGAGTTTCAGGACGCGGTGCGCGACGACGGGCGACAGGGTCGCCCCGGTGGGATTGTGAAGCGCCGAGTTGGTTATATAGAGGCGGGGCGCGTGCTCCGTCAGCGCCTTCTCGAACAGCTCCAGATCCGGGCCCGTATGCGTATAGGGCACGCTGACCACCTTGACGCGATGGACGCGCAGCATGGCGTGGAAGTTGAAATAGCAGGGGTCGTCCAGCAGGACCGTATCGCCGGGTTCGACCAGAAACCGGCAAAGCAGGTCGATGGCCTGGGTGCCGGATTCCGTCAGCATGATCTGATAGGGAGGCGCCTCGATCCCACGATCAGCCAAGCGCCGGGACAAAAGCTGTCTTAGCGCGGGCAAACCATGAGGTGTGCTATAGTCGGTCAGGCTGGCCTGGCCTTCTCGTGCCAACAGGCGCAAGGCGCGGCGAATATCCGTCTCCGGCATCCAGGACGCAGGCAGCCAGCCGCACCCAGGCTTCAACAGGCTGCGTCCCGCATCCAGCGATTGCCGCGTCATCCAGATCGGATCGACCTCGCGGTCAAGGCGCGGTCCGGTATCGGAAAGGGAAAACGGCGGCAGGTGCCCCGCGACATAGAAGCCGGAGCCGCGCCGCGACAGGATCACGCCCTCGGCCGCAAGGCGGTCATACGCATCGACGACCGTTGACTTCGACACCTGCATCTTCTGGGCCAGACCCCGGATCGACGGCAACCTGACGCCCGGCGCCGTCTGGCGGCTCGCAATCTGCTTTCGCACGGTCGCCATCACCTGCTCGACAAGTGTGCCGCCCTCCAACCGGTCACGGTCCCGTGCGCTCATCTGTATTGCCCAGTCTGCCATTACAGTTTTCAAATATTGTAATGGACTGTCTCTGGAAGAACCATATAGCTCCCGCCATAGTTCACCCGGAAGAAGGGGGATCTGATGGACGAAACCAAGAGCGGCTGGTTCTACGGCTTCATCGGAGTTGCGATTTTCAGCGGATCGCTGCCAGCGACGCGGGTGGCGGTCGCTGATTTCGACCCGGTCTTTCTGACGATTGTCCGCGCCGCGATTGCGGGCTTTCTGGCGCTTGCCCTTCTGGTTCTGCTTCCCCAGAAACGCCCGGACCGGAGCGATCTTGCATCCTTGTTCATCGTCGCGCTCGGGGTGGTGGTCGGCTTTCCCTTGCTGACAGCGCTGGCTCTGGAACACATCACCTCCGCCCACTCGATCGTTTTTATCGGCCTCCTGCCTCTCGCGACCGCAACTTTCGGCGTGCTTCGGGCTGGCGATCGCCCGCGTCCCGTATTCTGGCTGTTCTCGATTGCCGGCAGCTCGCTCGTCGCCGGCTTTGCCCTGACACAAGATTTTTCAGCCTCATGGACCGGCGATCTGTTGATGCTCGCGGCCATCGTCGTGTGCGGCATGGGCTACGCGGAGGGGGGCAAGCTGTCTCGCAAACTCGGCGGTTGGCAGGTGATCTCTTGGGCGCTCGTTCTGTCCCTGCCGGTGATGGCTCCCTTGGCTGCCTATACGATGCCCGCGACCTTCTCAGAGGTCAGCCAGCCCGCCTGGATCGCACTGGCCTACGTCTCCTTGTTCAGCATGCTCATCGGCTTCGTGTTCTGGTATCGCGGGCTAGCCCAAGGCGGTGTCGCCGCCGTCGGACAACTGCAACTGCTTCAGCCATTTATGGGGTTGATGCTCGCAGCGACGTTGCTCCACGAAGATGTCAGCTGGCCGATGGCGGCCGTCAGCCTCGCCGTGGTCGCTTGTGTCGCGGGCGCGAAAAAATTTGCTTAGATATCAATACGGCGGCACGCGAATCGAGGCGCCGCGACCGCCCCGTTCACACGAACAGATCAACCAGCTCGAACGTCTCGACGTCGACGATCCCCTTGTCCGAGATCCGCAAGGACGGAATCACCACCAGCGCGAGCAGCGAGTGCTGCATATAAGCGTTGTTCAGGGTGCAGCCGGCCTCGCGCATCGCCGCGATCAGTCGGTCGGCCTTGGCGGCGACAATCTCCGCCCGCTCGTCCGACATCAGCCCGGCGATCGGCATTTCGATCAACGCCCGCTCTTCGCCATCGGCGAAGAAGGTTACGCCGCCACCGACCTCGCCCAACCGGTTGGCGGCGAGCGCCATGTCTTCCTCGGACGTGCCGACGACGATCATGTGGTGACTGTCATGCGCCACCGTCGAGGCCATGGCGCAGCCGCCACGATAACCGAAGCCGGAGACGAAGCCGTTGACCACCCCGCCGCTCGCCCGGTGACGCTCCACCAATGCGATGCGGCAGACGTCACTGGCGGCATCGGGCATCGCCACGCCGTCCACGACAGGAATCGTCGCCGTCAGCGCCTTGGTCGGTGCCTGGTTCTCGACGACGCCGATGACCCGAACCTTCGCCGTGCCGCCTGCGCCCGCTGGTGCCGACACACAAAAGTCCTCGGCCGTCAGAGGCCGGCCGAGCTTCACCGTTGCCTTCGCCGACGCCGGATAGGCGTAGGCCGGCATGTCGGCTTCGAGCGTCCCGGCCGCCGCCAGGCGAACGCCGCGGCCATAGACTTCGTCGATGGACAGTTCGCTCAGATCGGAGACGATCAGGAAGTCGGCGCGCCGGCCCGGCGTTACCGAACCGATCTCGCGCTCCAGCTTGAAATGCTCGGCGGTGTTGATCGTCGCCATCTGGATCGCCGTCATCGGCTTCAAGCCGCGTGAAATGGCATGGCGAACCACCCGGTCCATATGCCCGTCGCGCACCAGCGTGCCGGAATGACAGTCGTCGGTGCACAGGATGAAGTGGCGCGAATCGAGCCCCATCTCGGTGATCGCGCGCACCTGGGCGGCGACGTCGTACCAGGCCGAGCCGAGGCGCAGCATCGCCTTCATGCCCTGGCGCACCCGCGCCGCCGCATCCTCCATGCGAGTGCCCTCGTGGTCGTCCTCCGGCCCGCCGGCGACATAGCCGTGGAAGGCCCGCCCGAGATCCGGCGAGGCGTAGTGCCCGCCGACGGTCTTGCCGGCTCTCCGGGTCGCGGCGATCTCGCCGACCATCGTGGCGTCATTCGCCGCGACGCCGGGAAAGTTCATCACCTCGCCGAGCCCGATGATCGCTGGCCAGTCCATCGCCTCGGCGACATCGGCCGGGCCGAGCACGGCACCGCCCTCCTCCAGCCCCGGCGCCGAGGGCACGCAGGACGGCATCTGCACCCAGACGTTGACCGGCTGGACCACCGCCTCGTCATGCATCAGCTTGACGCCCGGAAGGCCGAGGACATTGGCTATTTCGTGCGGGTCGATGAACATCGAGGTGGTGCCGTGCGGAATCACCGCGCGGCAGAACTCGGTCACCGTCACCATGCCGCTTTCAACATGCATGTGCGCGTCGCAGAGCCCTGGCATCACATAACGCCCGGCGGCGTCGACAACCCGCGTTCCCTCCCCGATCGTATGGGCGGCATCGGGGCCGCAATAGGCGAAACGTCCCGCCTTTACCGCAATGTCGGTAGCGGGAATGATTTCGCCGGAGTGGACATTCACCCAGCGCGCGTTGCGGACGACAAGGTCGGCCTGGGTACGCCCCATGGCGACATCGACGAGTTGAGGCGCGACGCTGTCGAATGGCTCCGGACGGTCCATGCTCATGAGTTATCCACACCCCTACGCGATTTCTGAAAATCGAATCTGACAAGGTAGCGGGAGGCCCATCGAGGGAGATGGCACACCGCTCTTGTTCCACAACTGTTGCGATTGTTCGCATAAAGTGGTCGAGGAAACATCCGCAACCTCTTCTACTCAATGGTGCGGGCGGCGGGACTCGAACCCGCACGGGACGAAGCCCGAGGGATTTTAAGTCCCTTGCGTCTACCATTCCGCCACGCCCGCTCCGGGCGGAGCACAACGCCATGCCGCGAGCGGTGTCAAGATTTGTGCATCATTGCCACAGTTCACGAAAATTCCACTGACGTGTTCGGCGAAAATGGGGTACCGTCTCACTTGCGATGATGTTTCGTTGCAGCGAGCGCGAAAAAGGGGGTGGCATGAGGAATGATTTCGACCGTCCCGACATGACCGCACATTCGTGCGGAGTGCCTGTGCTCGACACATTCGAGGGCCTCTACGCCTCCGGTCTGCTCACATGCCTGAAGCGACAGAATCTGGCGCTGGAACGCCTTCGGCATGCCTTGGAGAACGAATTGGCATCGCCGGCCCGCGGATGCGTCCCGCGAAGGCGCCTGCTCTCCAAAGCCTGAATGCCGAAGGCCCGCATGGCTCGATATTGGCGTTGCGCGTGTCGAATGGTTTCGGCCGTTGCGCCTTGAGGGCCGTGTGGCCGGAGTCCCGACCTCTGCAACCGGCAGGGCGAAGCAACGGATCAGGCTTGCGATCGTCGCGCACAGCGCGAACGCGTTGGAGCCGACCGCACACCTAGGCTCAGGACCTATTAATTTCTCTTGATGTGTGATTCAGAGCTTCCGTCAAGGAGGTTCTGATGGCTGGTTTGTTTTTGCTGAGCGAGCGCCAGATGGCGCGGATATC